>JAAYVR010000040.1 GCA_012517065.1 Verrucomicrobiota bacterium
GTTGGTAGGCGCGAAGCGTTTGGAGTGCGGCAGCTTGCCGCCGCTTTGTCTTCATGCCCAAACAACGTGCCTGTCCCCATATCCCCCATATTCCCCATCAGCCCGATCACCGACCATGCGACCCGTTTCGATCCCGCAAATCGGGCCACCGAACATACACCGGCTGGGTGCGGCGAAGAATCGCCGCGCTCCTGCCAGCGCGTTAGAATAAACACCGGCGGTCGGGAGCGCGGCCGTCCTCGGCCGCATCAACCCGACGACCGACCCTACGACCCGTTTGGATCACGCAAATGCGGCGCCCGAACATTCACCGGCTGGGGAATAGAGTGCCAGGCTCGAAGTTGAGCTGTCGTGGTTCCGCCTCGCCGGGGACGGTGTGTCCTACCTTACCGTTCGATGTGTAGTTCTGGAGTTCATGCGGAGAACATCGGTCTTGCCACCTGCTGTTTGAGGACCAGAATGCCGGACCAGTTCGAGTGCGACGCTGCCATGACGACGTTCCATCATATTGGCGAACTCAGCAAGTGCATCTCTCTTGGAGCGCTTGTGGCGTTAACCAGCTCACTTCTTGGCGGAGACACGCCGTTTCAGGCGGCTGCAAAGCCCTGTCGCATCGAGGTGGTCGAAAAAGACACCGGGTGGCCGGTCCCGATGGTGGAGTTGCGAACGCTGCATAATGTGCGTTTTGTTTCTGACAATGCGGGTCTGATTGCTTTTGATTTGCCGGAGTTGATGGGGCGGGAGGTTTGGTTCGAAATTGTCGGCCACGGATACGAGGTCCCGAAAGACGGTTTCGGCTACAGGGGCGTTCGACTGCTACCCGAACCCGGCAAGACTTTAAGGGTAATTGTCGAACGGAAGATCATCGCAAAACGTTTGGGGCGTCTGACAGGTGCGGGTCGGTTCAGCGAATCTGAGAAGTTGGGCGAGTCGGGTGCGGAGGAGAATCTGGGGATACTGGGTTGTGACAGCGTGCAGAATGCAGTGTATAAAGGCGTACTGTACTGGGCATGGGGCGACACCACTTTGTCGCATTACCCGCTGGGGATTTTCCACATGACCAGCGCCACGACTCGAGTCAAGCCGCTGGCTTCGTTCGAGCCGCCGGTGAAGCTCAAGTTTGATTACTTCATCGATGCGAAGGGCGCGCCACGGGCTGTAGCCCGCATGCCGGGCAGCGGCCCGACATGGGTCACAGCTTACGCAAGTTTGCCCGACAAAACCGGCACAGAGCGTCTGGTTGGCAGTTACGCAAAAATCAAGCCGCCCTTGGAAGCTTACCAATGGGGGCTGTGCGTATGGAACGACCAGAAGCTCGAATTCGTTCCACACAAGATTATCTGGTCGAAATCTGAATCGACCCCCGAGCGGCCTCCGGTTCCAGATGGTCACCCGGTTTTCTTTAAGGACTCGGCGGGGAAAGAATGGGTTCTGTTTGGGAACCCGCTCCCGGCTCTGAGATGCCCGGCCACCTTTGAAGCATGGGAAAACCCGACAACGTGGGAACCACTCGAGCCGCAGTCAACACTTGTGTCGGCCATCGACGGGAAGCCGGTCAAACCCCACAGCGGCTCTGTGGCGTGGAATTCGTGGCGCAAAAGGTGGGTGACAATATTCACGGAAGCCTTTGGGAAGCCGTCCGCGTTCGGTGAAGTCTGGTACGCTGAGGCCGACTCCCCAACCGGGCCATGGGGAAAAGCTGTCAAAGTGCTCTCGCACGAAAACTACACGTTCTACAACCCGCGGATACATCCCGAGATGACGCCTTCAGACTCGCCAATTCTTTTGTTTGAGGGAACGCATTCCAAAGAATTCGCAGACCGCCCCCCGCCAACCCCGCGATATGACTACAACCAGATTCTCTACCGTCTTGACCTCGACGATCCGGCGTTGAAAGGCGCGCAGCAGCATTAGGGCGCGAGGCTCCGCCTCAGACTGACCGGGCTTGCGGTGCCAGACAGTTCTCAAGCTTCCGCGTAGATGCGGAACTGTAACCCGGAAACCTCACCGGAATGAAGCTTTGGGTGCCGTGGTCTGGTCAGGCAGTGAGATTTCCGGGCCAGACTCTGCGGCACCGTATAACTTGCGATACCGCCGCAAATTTTGCAGCATGTCGGGCCGATGAACGCCCAAGCTGCCAAATCTTCGAGTCGATCAATTCGCCTCCGACCAAAGCCGGTTTGGCTGGGAAATGCGGTTCCGATGTTGGTCGGGGTCGTATGTTTATCTGTATCTGCCTCGGTTTTGAGCCAGGAGACTGCCGGCGTTATTGAGAGCGGCGAATACAAGACCGATTCAGAAGCGCGCGCTGCATGGGCGCCGATGGCTGGCACAGCGCCGGTTTCTGCTGCAGTTATCGATGGCAAGCCCGCTCTTCGGTTCCCGTGCAATTTTGAGGGCACACAAATTGAGCGCGCGTCATGGGACCGTCAGGTCCGGCTGGATCTGGCGGATTATAATGGCGTGCAATTCGACTTTTTCTGTCAGGACGCTTCGTCGGTTTCGTATTTCAGTCTATACTTCCAGAGCGGTGCAGGTTGGTATTCGGCGACATTTTACCCTGAAACCTCCGGCTGGAATCAAATCACAATCGGTTTTCCCGCCATGTCCACCGAAGGAAGGCCGGGTGGCTTTGGCTCGATTCGCACCATTCGCATCTCGGCATGGCGCGGCAGCGACAAATCGACCGAGTTCTACTTGCGCGGTTTGCGGGCTGTGGGCGGTTTTGGCCCCAACACTCACGTGGGCATTCTAAGGTGCGATTCCGCTGCGCAGACCAAACCGTCCGACGCCGCCAGCGTCCAACGATACTGCACCGCTTTGGCTGAACAGTTCAAAGGCGCAGGAATCGAATACGTCACCGTTAGCGACATCGAATTGACTTCTGACAAGCTGCAGCGGCTGAAGTTGATTGTGCTCCCGTACAATCCGGTCATGCCCGAAAACACCGGTGCAATTCTGGAGGAATTCATCAAGGGCGGCGGCAGGTTGCTCTCATTCTTCGGCATGCCGCAAACCCTGCGCTCGTGGGTCAAGATCGAGGCCGGTTCCGTGGTACGCCCTGCCAAACCGGGTGGTTTTGCCAAAATGAGGTTCATCGAGGGCGCGGTTCCCGGGGCGCCGCTGTTGGTGGCCCAGAATTCATGGAATATCCTTGAGCTAAAGCCGGTTTTGGGCGCCAGCCGTGTAGTGGCTGAATGGCTCGACGCTCAAGGTCAACCCACTGGTCACGCGGCAATCGTTGCTTCGTCGAACGCCGTCGCAGTTTCCCACGTGCTGTTGACCGACGATATCGCCAACAAACGACAGATGCTCCTCGCTCTGACGGGCTATCTAGTGCCGCAGGTCTGGCAACAGGCCGGCGATGCGAATCTTTCACGACTGGGCCGGTTGGCCGGTTATGTGGACTTCGACAATGCCGTTACCGCCATCGCCAAGCTTGCTGGCGAAGATCAACGAGTCGAATCACACCTTGCTGCTGCGCGCAAATTGCGTGACGAGGCCGCCGCGTACAGGGCGGCAGGCCGATACCCGGACGCTTGCGCTCGCGCTCAAGAGGCCGCCGACCGTTTGTTGACTGCATACGCATGTGCACAACACCCAATTGAAGGCGAGTTCCGTGCGTTCTGGTGTCACAGTGCATTCGGCGTTGAAGGAATGGACTGGGACACAGCAATCCGATTGCTTTCAGAAAACGGTTTCACAGCCATCCTGCCGAATCTGCTCTGGGGCGGCGTGGCCTTTTACCCAAGCGCGGTTCTGCCAGTTTCGCCCGAGGTATCGACTCGCGGCGATCAGCTCGAGCAGTGTCTCGCCGCATGCCGCAAGTATGGCCTTCAAATTCATGTGTGGAAGGTGAATTGGAACCTCGGATCAGCACCACGCGAGTTTGTGGACCGCTTGCGAGCTCAAGGCCGGCTTCAATTAAACGCCGCCGGTGAAACCAACCGATGGCTTTGTCCGTCGCACCCGGAGAATCAGAAGCTCGAGATCGAGTCGATGATCGAGATCGTTCGGCGGTACCCCGTTGACGGAATACATTTTGATTACATCCGATATCCCGACGGCGACCACTGTTTCTGCGCAGGGTGTCGCCAGCGGTTTATGAGTCACATCGGTGTTAGTGCGTTGAAATGGCCTCAGGACGTCCAACCCGGCGGCCCGCATAGGCAATCCTGGCTGGATTGGCGCCGCGCCAACATAAGTACAGTCGTCCGTGCGATAAGCGAAAAGGCCAGGGCTGTCCGGCCCACGGTCAAGATCTCGGCTGCTGTGTTTCCCAACTGGCCGTCGGCACGCGACAATATCGGCCAGGACTGGAAGGTTTGGTGCGAGCGCGGTTGGCTCGATTTCGTTTGTCCGATGAACTACACGACAAGCAACGTGCAATTCGAGAACTCGGTCAGGAACCAGCGATCATGGTCGGGAACCGTCCCTTGTTACCCCGGCATTGGCGCGTGGGTCATGACACCGGATCGCGTCATCGGGCAGATTGACATTACTCGCAGATGTAGAACCGGCGGTTTTGTGGTTTTCAACTACGATTCCCGCGCAACTCGTGAGATTCTGCCGATGCTTGGAAAAGGAATCACGCGGCCAACAAAGCCCGGAACACCAAAAGACTGAAAACAACACTGCAACCCGCCTTCTGGACTTCCGGGAAGCAGCCTTCTGCTGAACCCGCGCCTATGGCCGCACCGGTTGCGCCGCCCCAAACCCAGGACCGTAAACAACTGCGTTCAGAAAAACCCGAGTCGCCCCAACGGTCGCCGCCCTAAATGTCGGCGGAGTGGCGAAAAGTATGATTTGGCCGCGGCCGTATGATTCGCGTGTTACCCATGCTGCGTTGGCAAGCCGATGCGTCCCTTCAGGCCACAACAGACCGCTCATTCGCAGATGCATCTCAGCCCCCGGCGGCAAGGCCGCCCAGCCCACTCGAGGCGGTTCCTTGTCCTTTTCCTTCTGGCGCGCGTCAGCATTCGACGGCGACTTCTGCGCATTCGATGACGGCTCAGCACCGCCGCCGACAGGTTGGTTCGGGTCCGAGGCAGCCGAGGATTTTGCAGCCCGTTTTGAGTCGGCCGTTGATGGCGGCGTTTCGGCAGCGTGTTCTGTGCCGCCGGCAGACTTTGCTGAACTTCGCGTGAGATAACCGTACCGGATTGGCGCTTCAACACCATCGCCAGCCATGAGAATCGGCTGGCGGCTAACCAGAACCGGGAGCCATTCACCGCAACCAGCAGTTAACCAGTGATTCGTATTAACGCGCGCGGCCAGCACCGCGCCCTGCGGCATGAATAACGACTGCCACGCATCTCGTTTCCGCAGCTCCTTCTCGTCCGGATGCGGCCCATCAACCATTTGCCACGGATAACGGAGGTTCGTTGTGGCAAGGTGCGACCATACCGATTCCGCAGCCGGGAGCTCACCATTTTGCGCCATCCATTCCCGGAGTATGACCAGTTCGTACTCAGCCAGCCGAGAGAGCACGTCCGGTAGTGCCCTGACCTTGCTAACGTCGGCCTTTTCTTGCGTGAACGCTGATGTCGAGCCCCCGATGGCAATCAGCGTTCCGCCGTTCCTGATCCAATCCTTCAGGCTTGCGATCATGCTGGTGGAAATGCCCGAGGCGCGGGCGTCCGGCACCACAACAACGTTGTACCGGGACAAATCAAGTCTGCCGGCCTCATCCACGTGCGAATGCCTGATGCCGAGTTTGTGGTCGATTGTGAACCAGATTGATCCGTAGTCCGTCGCGCTGACACTGCCGCGGGTTAGCAGAGCGATCCGGGGTGGTTCGAGCCTTTGGAAATGTTCGCCGCCGAGATCGGGAAGGTCGCCGGCGCCGAGCCCGCTGCAAACTGTGAACACTGTCAAACCGGTTTCGGCAGCCGCCTCACATACGGTCTTTCGCAGGTCGCCAGAAAAAGACCGATTGTCGAGACGCGTCACGACAACCGAACCGCGGGCAAAATCGTGTTCGTCAAATCGGAAAGGCTTTTCTGCGACCCTGACCTGGACGCCACGTTCCATTAGTCGCGCGGCTGCTGCGACAGATGCATCATCAGCGCCATCGATGACAAATGCTGTCGGTGAAGATGAAGCTGTTTGGACTGTTGTTGGGGGCGGGTTTGAAGGCCGGTTTGTCAACGGTACCGCGTGTTGCGGCAATTCCATGCTGAGCGTCAAAGCCGGCAGCCCGTAGAGCATGGTGATGTTCCATGCGGTGGTGTCGTAGAGCTTGGATCGGCCCTTGCTAAGCAGCTCCTTGCGTTCTTCCTCGAGTGCGGCTTGAGACAAGTGCGGGTCGAACTCGAGCGCCGCCGACAACAAATGGGCCAGAGGTTGGCGGTTGGGTATCAAGAGCGAACCGGCGGGAACAACGCACGGTTTGAGTTCGCGGCCCAACTGGTCCTTTGCCAATGGAGCCGTGAACTCCCGATCCGAAGTGTACAATTCAAATCCATGTTGTTGCAGCAGGTCAACGAGAGCGGACCATCGCGACCGATTGGCAGTTGGGAGGACGGCGAAAGTGCGATTTGCGTACGGGCCGTTCGGATCAACGGCCGTTTTCCGCGTCCGGTAGAAATACTCGAGTAATGCGCGTGAGTTGTTTTTCAGTGTGTTGAGATTTGCCACTGACCCAATGAGGTGGTGTTGAACTGACTCGCGGTAGGTTAGAATTCTCCCCTCCGGCCTCCGAACGCCGTCCTCGGCGATGCGCGCCTGCTCGTACAGAATGCCGATCGCGCCTCGCAAGGACCCCAAGGCATCCGTGTAACCCGGATACCATTCCTCGTGCCATTCGCCTGTGTAGTAAAGCAGACCGTGCCGATCGAACGCTGCGGCCTGGTCGCGCGCGAACCGCTGGCCCCAGTCCATTCGCCCTTTTGGCACGTTGATATTGATTGGTTCGCGAGGCGGCGAAAACAGATGCGTTTCCTGCGGTCCCATGCCGTGCGCGTCAACAAGCAACTGCGGGTTCCAACGCCCGATTTCGCGAATCCGCCCGCGTGTTTCCGGGTGTACACACCATAGAGGGTCGCGGTTCAGGTCAAAAAGGTAGTGATTACCTCTGCCCCACGGCCAGTAGCCTTCGTGAATCATTGATTGGTCATCGACATTTGGCATTGTACCGCGATGTTCAGCGATCATTTTCACGAACCGGTCGCGCCCGTCGGGGTTCATCAGCGGATCAATAATAACCACAACCCGTTCGAGCAGGTCATTCACCGTGGCGTCATCCGCCGCAATCAAATGGTAAAGCAGAGCCAGCGCAGCGTCGGACCCCTCGGTCTCGTCCCCGTGGATCGTGTAACCCAGCCATCCTACCGCTGGCAGGGAGGCGATCAGTTCATTGGCGGTGGCATCGGAAGTTTTGCGCGGATCGGCCAGGGCCGCCAACCCGCGCTGTATTTCATCCAGACGCCGCATGTTATTTGGAGCCGTGACGATCATGTAGTACAACGCCCGGTTTTCATAACTGCGCGCGTATTCGACAAGCCGCGTCCGGTCCGGCGCAGAATTGGTCCACGCATGCAAACAGCGCTCGATTTCGCTGTGCGTCGCAGCCCGCGCGCCCACTGATAACCCGATGATGGTTTCCTGTCGCGGGACCTCGGCGCGATACCTCGTCCCGGGGAAGAACTCATTTGTGGCATTCAGTTCCGGAAGGGGCGTTGGCGGCAGCGGACCAGCCGGGCGAAAATCAGCGCCCGCGACGATAGAGGTGAAACCCAAAATAACTGCAATTCGATTAACCGTTTGCATGCTTGAACTCTTGTGTGCTGTTGTTCCGGAAGATTTGCGGAGCTGCAGCGGGCTGGTTCGGCTCCCGTTCCCTGCGCGCTGTGTTTGGTCCATGGTGCCTTGTCCGTTGTTCGCGGCCGGGATTTGCGATGCCACAACGTTTCTCATACTCCTTCACCGAAGAGGTTTGCAATTCGCGCTGCCAGCTTGCGCCGCGCAACCGCGTAAGAAAAGTATTTCAGGCCAAGCCCGTAGTTGGTTCTAGCCCAATCTTCTCTGAGCGCCTTGTTGGTGAGGATTTCTTTCGTTTGCGCGACCACATCACTGGTGACGAGCTGGCTCATTTCAATGGCTTTGAAGCCGATCGGGTCGATGTCTCTTGCATAGACCGCGTACATGTTCACCAGGACCGGTTTGCCGAAGTAGATTGCTTCCAGGAATGCGTTGCCGAAGCCCTCGTGATGGCTCGGGTACGTGACAAGATCGGCGTGCGGGTACAGATCAAAGAGCGTATAGACCTTGCGCCCTTCGGCATTGACGCCGCGGTGTTCGCCGACGCGGTCCGCAATGAACCTTACATCAATCTTCGCATCCTCGATTCGATCGCGGATCATTCGCATGTACTCATTGCCCTCGTCACCTACGGGATGCGAAATGACAAGCTTCGCCCGGGGGTCGTGGAGGCGTCTGACGAGCTCGATTGCGTGTTCTATGCCCTTGCGGGCCACCACGCGCGTGGGTTGGAGAATAAGCCAGTCGTCGTCACTCAAACCAATTTCGCTGCGCAAATCTCTGTTGTACTCGTCAATGCCGGGCGGCGGGGTCTCAAAGTCCAAGACGTTGGGAATCACCTGCGACGGAATCCCAAGACGGCGCGCAAGTTCTTTCTGGGCCATCGAGTTGATCACTACATGCTCGATCCCATAAAGAAGAGGAGGAAACGCCGCCTGCAAGTAGTCGTTGACAGCGTTTCGAGCGAAACGTTCGCGTTCCCATGCAAAGTCATGATGGTGCGCAATCACTGGTATCGTGGTTTCGGCGATGACCTCTGTCGTCGCCAGACCAAGCGGAACGTGCATTGGAATAGCAAGTATGTTTTCCGGGATCAGAATCTCGATCTGGTAACGGTCAATGAACCGGTACAACTCGTCCTTAAGCCGTTCCTTGATTGAATTGATTTGATTTGTGATTGCCCGATTCCGGACGTGGACACCGAAGAGCTTGGATTGGACCTCTGCGATTTCGGGATGATTGAACCACGCCAGTGGAACGTGCATGCTGACCTCAGGTGGCGCGTCCAACAGACCCGCCATCCAATAGCATTTGTGTCCCATGCTGGACAGTATTTGCGCCCATTTCCGCGCTTCAAGAGTCACCCCGTCTGTACCATGAAACCGCGTTGAAACGAACCCTATTCTTTTTGGCGCGCCCGTGAAAAGTATGCAGGTACCGCTGCTTTGCCGGGGATTAGAGTCAGGGCAACCGCCCCCGCCGGCTTGGCAATCGTGATCGATGTTCACAGCCACAGTTTGCCATGATTGCCAGCCGGATTTCAACTCGCACAGGCTCATGGTGCAAATTGTCATCCCAAAGACAGGTGTCCGGTTGAACGTTGCGCGTTGAGCGTTCCGCGTTGAGCGTTATTGACACGGCCACCTGACCCAGAAATCTCACCGGAATGAAGCTTTTGGGGTGAGTTGGATAAAGTGACAGGCTCATAGTTTGGGTTTTGTCCCCGGATTGCGGCGTGGCCTGCAAGTTGTCCCTTGTTCCAATCCGCGGTCATCGAAGTTTGTGGAGGAGCCCCTCGGATGCCGATCCGGGTAGAGCCGGTGGTCTCCCACCGGCTCCCCCACAGACCCGTGCGAGCGGTTTTCCCGCACACGGTTCTTCCGGTTACGGCTTCGCACCGTAGATGCTCTGAACAATGCGCACCGGCGGAAA
>JAAYVR010000286.1 GCA_012517065.1 Verrucomicrobiota bacterium
CACCTCTCCGGAGATGGCCATCGATAGCGCCAAGAACCCGTCGGCAGCGACATACACGCTCAGTATCACCAATGTCCAACTCGCTGATGCCGGTGGGTACTTTGTCATCGCCACTGACAGCGATAGTCCGCCCGGCTCGGCCACCAGCCTGGTGGCCATACTCAAGGTCGATCCAACGTTCACGAAGATCACATCCGGTCCGGTGGTGACCGACCGATCGGAAGGAGCGTGGGAGGCGGCAAGCTGGTGGGATTACGACAACGACGGTCTTCTTGACCTGTTCATCCCACAACAGTGGGGCTACGGAACTCTAGTAACCAACGCGGTGTACCGCCAAAACCCAGTCGGCACCTTTACCAGAGTCACCAATGCCATCACGATACCTCGGAGAGGCGTGTGGATGGCAGCAGTGGCCGACTACGACAACGATGGCGATGAAGACCTTCTGATGGATCACTTCTCGGGTGCCGATGATCTCTTCCGGAACGATGGGAATGGCATCTTCACCGCACTAACGGCGAGCCAGGCCGGTGCGCCAGTCCGCGATTCCGATGACTCGGCGTCTGTTGGCTGGGCAGACTACGACCGGGACGGCTGGATCGACATCTTCGCAGCCAATTCGTCCTATGGATCCGCGAATCCCGCTCGCAATGACTGCCTCTACCGTAACAACGGCGATGGCTCTTTCACCAAGATGACGACCAACCAAGTGGGAATGCTGGTTGGCGACCAAGCCCCGAGCGGGCCGTTTTCCTGGGCAGACTATGACAACGACGGCTGGCCGGACCTGTGGATCGGAAGCGTCAGCAGCGACAATCCGGCTGCGGTGAGCGGCAGGCAGTACGTCTGGCACAACAATGGGGACGGCACTTTCTCACGCGCTTCGGCCGGCAGCTTGAACTCCAACATAGCCACGGGACAAGGCCATTGGGGTGACTACGACAATGACGGGTACCTCGACCTGTTCTTGACCGCCTGGAAAGGTACCAACTCGCTGCATCGCAACGTGGGAGGGATTACGTTCAGCGATGTGTCTGTAGCGGCGGGTCTGGCGGAGGCCACAGGCGCGTGGCCGGCGGGCTGGGGCGACTATGACAACGATGGCTTCCTGGATCTAATGGTGCCCCGCTATGGAGGTACGGCTGCTCTCTACCGGAACAATGGTAACGGCACGTTCACCAGCGTCGATGTCGGCAGTCCTCTGCGGGACACTAATGTGGTCGGTGTGGCCTGGGCCGATTATGACAATGACGGGTTCTTGGACCTGCTGATGGCTTGTGAAATGCAAGGTGGACGGAACTTGCTTTACCGCAACAACGGCAACGGCAACGCCTGGCTCAAGGTCAAGTTGGTGGGCACGGTGTCGAACCGGTCGGCCATTGGCGCCAAGGTGCGGTTGCAGGCCACGATCGGTGGACGGACAATGTGGCAGTTGCGCGAGATAACCGGAAACAGTGGAGAGGACGGAGGTGCTGGAGGCTTGCTGGCCCATTTCGGTCTGGGCGACGCCACCAAGGCTGACGTGGTCCGGATCGAGTGGCCCTCGGGGATTGTTCAGGAACTGAGCAATGTCGGGACGAATCAGTTTCTGACGTTGACTGAACCGGCCCGGCTGCAGATGACCAAGCTGGGCGAGTTGAGCATTCAGTGCTGGAAGGGACAGGCATTTGATGTGCAGGTGTCGCCGGACCTCTCAGCATGGTCCACGGTCGCCACGGTGACCAACACGACCGGCGCGCTGGTTTACACCGATCCTGATGCGGGCACGCCGGCGCGGCAGTTCTATCGAGTGGTGGGGAAGTAGGAGATTTTGCCTGAGCGGGCAAAGGGCGGGTCTTGGCCGCAATCCGGTGTGTGGGTCCAGGCCCGCCCGGTTCGAGTGGAATGCCGTTATTCAACGGGAGCCGAAGGCCCGCCCGAGCTCGTCACCGCACCAGCGCCCATTGCCTCCAGGACCCGGCTCGCATTCCTCACCTTCTTGAGATCGCTCGCTGCCAGTTGTTCCATCGTGGGCGGCAGAAGGCGGGCCACCAAACGCCGGCGCGTTGTGTTCATGGCCCGCCCTACGAACCCCTTTTCAATGACGAGAACCAGATGACGAACATCACAATCCCGGCAACTTGGGCGGCCAGAGCGAAGACTGCCACCACGCACCGTGCCGCATCGCGGCTCTTCAAGAACAGACCGATGAGCACGATAGCGGTGACTGCCACGATCGCAGCATGCACTCCAAGAATTGGAGGGCTGTTGTTCTCGGGGTTTTCTTGGAGGTGGGGCGCAATGTTGGCGGATTACCCCGAGAAAGACCACCGATGCACCCGCCGCGCAATGGCGGGTTTCTCCGCATCGCTCTTGCCACGCGCCGCCGCCGCAACCGAACGCTCGACCACATTGTCCTGCTTTCCCTGTGCTAGAACACCGCCCGAGATCATGGAATGTCCATCACTCCAGCGTATTCCCTGAGCCGCCGCAGCCTTTTCTTGAAAGCCTCGTAGAGTCCGTCTGAGGTTTCTCGCAACGTCCGTTTGGAACTGGTGTGGGGGTTGACCGACGTCGCATAATCAACCTGAGCAATGATCTCCTTTGGAACCGAAGCTGCGCCTGAGAGTGCTCCTGCGATGCCTCCGGCAACCGCCGCCAAACAATCGGTGTCACGCCCCATGTTGACGCCGGCCTTCACGGCTTCCCACGTGTTGCCCCTGGTCATCTTCAGAACGCAGATCGCTTTTGTGACGATCTCGTTGGCATAGCTCTGCGCGTACACCATACCGGTGCCGCTATACATCGAGTCGAACTTGCGCCGCATTTCACGAACGTCGGCGCATCCCTCGGTGAGTTTCAGAGCCCGCTCCAGCTCAGCGCGGATGCCAGCCGGCCTCATGAACCGCGAATCCACCTTGTCGCAATTGTCAAAAACGGCGCCGAGCACCCGATCGACCGTGGCGCCTGGCGTTGTAGCGGCGGCGATTGCGATGACAGTCACCTCGGCCCACAGAATGCCGCGGCTGTTGGCGGTGTTGTAAAGCTGGCCGATCTCGCGAACGTCATCGATGGCACCCCGAATGTCCCCTGCGTTGATAAGGCCAATCGGGTGGCACGACCTCGCCAGCGACACCAAGCCGGAGTAGTCGCAGTACTTGCCGATGTCCGAGGCGGGGATATGCGTCTTTGCCATTGCGAGCAGGGCACCCTCAAACGGTTCCGAGATCAGACCTGCTGCGTTGGGATTCATATGGTCAACCCACGCACGACGCAAATCCTCAGCAGTGATGCGGTCGCCTTTTTCGAGAATGGCGGTGATTATGAGCTTCTGGCGTTCGACGCCGTCCTCGGTTGTGCCCGGTTCACGCACCCAATCTTTCCTGCCATAGTGTGAGTACGGCAGCAGCCGATCGAGCAGGCCGTATTCACGCTCGATTCGTTCCCATGGCCAGCCTTCGACGGGCGCGCCCATTGCTGAGCCGATATGGCAACCCGCGATGCAGCCAAAGAACTTCTCGTGCAAACTCATCTCAGTCCGAGGTGAAGTTGCTGCAGCATTGTTTTCTCCCGCCAGAGCGACTCGGCCCACAGATGCAGTGGCAGCGATAGCCAGAGTGCTTTCCAAGAAGGACCGTCGATTCATGTGATCTGCGTGTGTTTTCATAAGCTTGGTTGTTGGATGATAGCCCGCGGCCATGTTTACCGACATGATCGCCTTTCCAATCCCACTTGAGCAAGGCGGTTCAATCAATGTCCAACTTGGAAATCTCACCGGCGCACCAGCCAAACACAACCAAAGCGTCATATTCCGGTGAGATTTGCAGGTTGGGCGGACGGCGCTGCCCCGGTGCCCTCCGGCCAATTCGCCGTCGTCGGCTTTGACGTGGCCGGGACGGCCATCGCGCACTACTTCAATGACCAAGTGAATGGACGGGGCACGATCAACCTGGCCAACCCACCGGAAGATAGCGGACTGCCGTAGGGTTGGAATAAGGTGACAGGCTCGTTGTTTGGGTTTTGCCTCCGGATTGCGGCATGGCCCGCAGGTTGTCCATCACTCCAATCGGCGGCTGCAGAAGCCTGTGCGGAACCCCTCGCGGACTGATATAGGGACAGACACGGTGTTTGGGTATGAAAACAAAGCGGCAGCAAGCTGCCGCACTCCAAACGCTTCACGCCTAGCCCGCATATTTCATACTCTGAGCAGTCTGCGCCACTGGTGTCTTCAAGCAACCAAGAAATATGCGGGCCCCGGAAATCTCACCGCGTGACCAGACCAAGGCACCCCGAACTTCATTCCGGTGACATTTCCGGGCTAGGGCACGGCTGCGAGCCATGTGAGGAGGCGAATTGTTCGAACCACTCCGCGGTCTGGGTTGCGTTGCTTCAACCTACACTTCATTGAGGTTGAACCGATCCCATCAATGGCCTGACCTTGGGTGGCTTGGACTCGACCCAGCGTGTGTTGTATTTCTTGTGCAACTCGTCCCCAGTAAAGGCAGGACGCTGCTGACGCCCATAGGCCTGATCGTCCATCCCATGAAACGGCAGGGGTTCAACTTGCGCGCCTTCGGCCACATGGAAATCCGAGTCCTTGTCCCAGCCGTCCGCGTAAAGGAAGAATTCGCGCACCTGGCCGGCTTGCTTTGGCGGCAGCGAATCGGCAGCGAATCTCAAGGTCAGTTCATCCCCGGCATTTATAATTGCCAGCGCTTCATCGCGGGCCGTGATCAACTCGATTACATTCCCGTAGCGTGTGCACCATCCCCCGGGAATAACAGTCCAACATGGGTCAGCACTGACTTTTTGATAAGCCGGGGTAAGTGGCCAATCCCACGGCAGGTCTTTCAACTTACTGAACCCCCGAAAGTGAAGGTCCGCTTCAATCGGCGAAACAAAGGTGATTCGCGTTCGGGCATCTGATTTCTTTTCCATCATCGCGATACGATCCCAATGGATCTCGAAGGCCTGCGTGAGCCGCAATCGCCGTGTGCCATGCTCAAGTTTTCCTTCCAAATCCACCAAAATCGTCTTGGTTTTTCCGCAAGGTGCTCCAACGGTCACATCGACTTTCTTCCATGTGCCGGGGGAGACTTCGGCTTCCAATGTTGGGAATGGAAACGGGAGCGACGAATCGTGGGAAGCAGCAATATTGGCCATGCCGCCACCAAACCTAATCCAACCGTTCATCACCAGCACCAGCGGTTTGGCAACATCCAATGCGCCGAAATCGAGCACGATTCCATGCGGCTCGGCAAGGCCGCGAAGCTGTGGCACGCGCAGTTTCGGCGGAGACACCCGCCGCCCATCAACAGCTTTTAGAGTTTCAGTGACATCTTCATTGGCCAAAGTATAAGCGCTCACCAGCGGATGTTCATTGTGAACAGTTAACAATGTCCCGGGCGGAAACGGTCCGCACGGCAAGAGCTTGTCCGTCGGATGAACTTCTGTGCCGGGTTCCCTGTCAACAACGACCAGCTTTGCCTCGTCAAGGTAAAGCACCTCGCGCAGTTCTTCGGTGATCTGCAACACGAACATTTCATCCACAGGAGGAAACATTTCTTCGTCTCCGATCCACACGTACTCTTCGGGATCGGCATCGGTGTAACGTCCCTCGCCCACAGGCAATCCCAGCGGCGATCCTCCAAGTATATCAGTGACAAATCTGAACCCGTTTCCGTTCCAAGCGTAAAGGTACGGACAAGACCCCTCCTGCACTGTCAACTCGAGGGCCAAAATCGGCTGTTTGCAGTCGAACGGCAGCTCGGCCGATCCTTGCGGCCAGTTGAGCCAGTGAACAAGAAAAGAATCCAAAACGGGGTGTTTGCCAACCCCGATCTCGACTGGAAGCTGCCGGACCGTACGCAACAGGCGCAGCCCCCCAGCTTCGATCTCGACCTTGCAACCAAGTCCGCTGGCATTGGAACGGTTCCCAACCAGGCGCACTTTGACCTGTAGATTCGAGTTGCCACCGTCGTTCCGTAGATACCGCAACCCGCCGCTCGCCAGTTCCACGACCACGTCAGAGTCACAGTCCATGTCGAAATCAGCGAAATGAAGTGCTGCAACCTGGCCGCCTTCAAGCTTGTCGAGCCCTAATTGAGCCGTCTGTTCCTCAAAGCCAGACAGCCCGAGGTTTCGCCACGCGCGAACGCGAGCGCCAGCGCCCCAAAGGTCAAGCCACCCGTCATTGTCGTAATCAACAGCTACTAGCTGTTGAAAACCGGCTTCGCCTGTCACCGGGATTGTCCGCCGTGCACCGCCGTTGTAGCAGATGCTGATAGTTCCCCCGTTCCAGACCGCAAGATCAGGTCTGAGATCGTTGTCGAAATCACCCGTGCAAATGACCGATCCAGCAGCCCAGTTGGTTTGTTCAATCATCCGAAGTTGCCCACCACGCACTTTCTCGAAAAGCACGGACGCTCCACCCGCCCGCTCCACAATAACGTCCATTATCTCGTCCCGGGTCCAGTCTTCCATGAGCACAGCCCGGGCGTCGCGGAGTGAATCGGGTATGCCAGAAGTTCCCGTGATATCCTTGAACAACAGAGGGCCAAATTGGCGAAACAATCGCACGTGATTCGTGGCTGCTGTAACTGCCATCAGGTCCAGTTTCCCTGTGAAATCAAGGTCAATCAGCAAACCGTCTCTTGCACAAAGCTGGCTGAGGCCGCTCCTGCTCGAGACATCAGTTGCGACTCCATTGGTATCAAATCTGAACAAATGGCTCCCATCGCTCCCCAGCACTACGATGTCTTCTACCCTGTCATTGTCGAGATCGCCCACGAGCATTCTTGTGTAATGCGCACCCGGCTTGGCAGGATAAGTTTGGCCGCGAGGGTTGAACTTGCCGTTGTCATTCCAAAGCATTCGAAATCCGGAGTTCTTCTCGAAGGCAAAAAGGCTGTTCCAGCCGTTGTGGTTCAGATCAATCACGCCAACAGGCCCCGAAAAACCGCTCGCGCCACCGCCAAACACATCGCCTGTCACATCAACGTACTTTACCATCACACCCTGCCTCTGTGGCTGGTCGAGCCTGAACGGCACACGCGCCTGCGTGTACTTACACCGCTCGAACGTAGCAAGGCTGGGCTGCGAATCGCCCGGCTGTGCCCCGGCCAAATGATGCTGAAGCTCCTGCTGTGCCTCGTCCTGTCGTCCCGCCCGAAGCAGCGCGCGCGCAAGCAAATAATGAGCGCCTGAATGGATGTGGTTCGGGTCCATCGCAATGCCCTCTCTGAAAGCAGCGATGGCATCTTCCCATTGTCCAAGCTCCATCCGCGCCCGGCCAAGTTGGAACATCGTTGCCACCTCCCCCGCCTCGATCTTGCGCGCATTTTCGAAAGCTTTGACGGCTTCCTCCGGTTTGGACAGGCGAAGCCAAGCTGACCCTTTTATGAAATGAGCGGCTGCACAGGTTGGATCAAGGCGCAGCGCTTCCTCAGCTTCCCGAACGGCCTCCTCTTCGGCGCCTGCCAGCAGGTTCGCGTTGGCAAGGTTCAAGTGCACATCAACGCTGTTGGGAACAATCGCCTGCGCCTTCCGGTAAACCGCAAGAGCATTGGTAGCATCGCCCTGATCCAGATAATTCCTCCCTGCATTCATGAGACTGAGGAACTGATCGGAAATCCCGGACGGCTCATTCTCCGACGCGCCTGCGGTACGATCTGAACCTCGTTTGCAGCCTGCGAACCAGAACACCAGCAGGGTTATGCAAGCAATCTCAAAACCGCGTCTCAACATCAAGCGCACAATAGGCACCGCACACGGCTTTGTCGAGACCTCAAAGACCGCACCGCGGCACTTGTGTTTCAAATGCCATCAGCGTACCCTCGCACGCATGTCTGCGCCCAAAAGCGGAGTAATAGTTGCACTTTGGACACCCACAAAGGACGAAGTCGCATTGGACAAAGCCGGTTTGCTGTCAAATGTCGAGTTCCTGAAAACCAAGGGGATAACAGGGTTCATGATCCTTGGCAGCACCGGCGAGTTCGCAAGGCTCGACGTCCAAACCCGGATCGAATGTCTTTCGCTCCTGCGTCCCTTGGCAGATGAATGGCCAACGATCGTCAACGCCAGCGCAATACGTCCCGCCGACGTGATCACCGTTGGGAAACGCGCTCGCGAGCTCGGGTTCGGCACCATGTCATTGCTCCCGCCAGCGTTTTACGGCCTTGCGCAAGCGGACCTTGCCGAGTTCTTCATTTATTGCGCAAAGGCAGTAGGGTTGCCGCTTTTTCTCTACAACTTCCCGGAACGCGCAGGCACGAGAATCAACATCGAAACAATCCGCACCGTGGCCGACAGCGTTGAATTGGCCGGCGTAAAGCAAAGCGGCGCCGAATTCGAATATCATCGCGACCTTGTGAAGCTCGCCAGGGAAAAGAACTTTGTCGTTTTTTCCGGCGCTGAAGTTACCTTGCCAGAAGCACTGGGTCTGGGAGTCAACGGTTGTGTGAGCGGCCTGGCAAACGCAGTGCCAGAGTTGGTTGTCGGCATACATCAAGCTGCACTGCAAGGCGACCGCGAAAAGACAGAAATGTTCAGAACACGCATCGATTCGCTCCTGCATCAGGTGAATGTGCTTGAGTTCCCACTCAACGTCGCGGCGGCCATGTTGGCTCGCGGCCTTGCAACTGGCAAAACAAAGACGCCTTTGTCAGCTCAAACCAGCGCACTTCTCAACCAAGTCGTCGAAAAAGTGCGCGCACTGTACGCGGAATGGGGACTTGAACGCCTGACGGGAAAAGCTTGATCAATCAGTACAAAACGGGGTTAAACTTTTCGTCATGAGCGTGTTCTTGCTTGGACTTGTTCTGCTGCTGCTGGGATATGCGCTCTACGGGCGTTTGGTCGCGCAATCTGTGCGCCCTGATCCCAACCGCCCCACGCCTGCAATCACCCTCAACGACGGCGTTGATTACGTTCCAATGCCGACCTGGCGGGTGTACCTCGTTCAGTTGCTAAACATTGCCGGGCTTGGCCCGGTTTTCGGAGCCATCATGGGCGCGCTATGGGGGCCACAGGTTTTCCTATGGATAGTGTTCGGATGCATTTTCGGGGGCGCGGTGCATGACTTCCTCTCCGGGACAATGTCAGTCCGAAACAACGGTGCGGGTCTGCCGGACCTTATCGGGTATTACCTCGGCGGCGCCGCAAGGCACGTCGCGACTTTCGTCATCCTTCTGTTGATGGTTTTGGTCGGAACGGTTTTTGTCAAAGGACCGGCGATGTTGTTGGTCGAATTGCTGCCGGCCGAAAAGGTAATCGGGTGGCTCGGAGAAACTGGCACCCAATGGCTTCAATCAAGTTTCCACGGTTTGTCCGGCTGGACATGGGTGGTCATGATCGTTATTTACGCTTATTACGTATTGGCCACGTTGATGCCAATAGACAAGATCATCGGTCGGTTTTATCCGTTCTTCGCCCTTGCCTTGCTGATCATGGTGTTTGGCCTCGGGGTCGCCCTGTTGGTTGGGAAGATTCCATCGCCGGAGTTCACCCTGAAGAACCTGCATCCAAACCATCTGCCCGCATGGCCCTTGATATTCATAACCGTCAGTTGCGGAGCTGTCAGTGGATTTCATGCCACCCAAAGCCCACTGATGGCCCGCTGCCTGAAGAGTGAAAAGCACATGCGGATTGTGTTCTATGGCGCCATGATCGCAGAAGGGATAATAGCCCTGATCTGGGCCTCAGCCGCGCAAGGGTTCTACCACGGTACCCAAGGTCTCGCCGACGCACTAAAAACCGCCGGCGGGCCGGGAGGCGTCGTCCACGCTTGTTGCGTATCGACCATGGGAATCGTCGGCGGCGCCCTCGCAATACTCGGGGTGGTCGTACTCCCAATCACCTCCGGAGACACCGCGTTCCGCGTCGCCCGCCTCATGCTAGCCGATTATTTCTCCGTCCCACAAACGCAAGCCACGAACCGATACAAGCTTGTGCTGCCATTGTTTGCCGTGTCGTTTGCCTTGAACTTCGTCAACTTCGATGTCATCTGGCGGTACTTTGGCTGGACCAACCAGACACTCGCCGCAGTCGCCCTCTGGAGTGGAACAGTCTTTCTGGCCAAACGAGGGAACTGGTGGATAATGGCGTTCGTTCCTGCTGTGTTCATGACGATCATGACAACCACCTACATTCTCGTCGAAAGAATTGGGTTGGGCTTGAACCCTCGGATCGGAACACCCATCGGCATACTGATAGGCATGACCTCGGCAATAGCGTTCCTCGTTCTTCGTCCAAGGCTGACCCGCGAAACAGACCAGCCAGCCATCCAGCCACGCCCAACCGAAGCAGAACGATCCGCCGATTCCGTCGCATGTTAACCCAGAAATCCCACCGGAACGAAACTTTGGGTGTATTCATCTCGTCAGACGGTGAGATTTCCGCGTTAGCGCGGATTCCTTTCAGACCAACCACCCTTGCGGCGCAATAATGCCGAACTGGAACCCGCCGTTCTCGGTGCATGTGCTGCCTCGCTCAATTTGAGCTGATCAGCTGCCACTTCGTCCCTTGGCGAAGGAATGCAACGGTAAATGAATTGATTGGGCACATGCCGCCTGCCACCCACGCGCATCCACAAAGGACGCAAATAAGGTGACAGGCTCGTTGTTTGGGGCTTGACCCCGCGTTGCGGCATGGCCCGTGGATTGGCCCTTGTTGCAAGCAGAGCTGGCTCGAGTCTGTGGGGGAACCCCCCGCGTGCCGATACGGGGACAGACACATTGTTTTCTACGTCATGCCGATCTGGTTCCAGGCACGTTGGTTGCGCATAAGAGCAAAGCGGCAGCAAGCTGCCGCACTCCAAGCGCTTCGGGCCTGCCAACGCCCACTGCATCCGCAGCAGCGCGTGTAAAACCATCGGGATCAGCGGCGAGATCGAATGAGGCCACACGGGGACAGACACGTAGTTGGCTCGGAGCGGCGCGGGTCGCCCCTTGGCGCAGGCGCAAAGCGCTGGGGTACCATAATCAGGACCAGAAGGCCTTCAGTTTTCCGCGTGAATGCGGAGCTCTGACGGCGATTGGTTGTACCGCGCATTACGCGATGCTGCGCCCGCAGCCACCAGAGTCCCGCCTTTAGGCGGCTTTGAAACAAGCAGTCATCGAGCAGTAATACCTCTGAACGTTGTAAGTTGAGAGTTGTACGTTGAACGTTCTCAAACGGAAGACCGAACTGATCAAGCTATCGACACTCTCAACGTCCAACGTACAACGTTCAACTTACAACTTTCAACTGGGCCGCGGGTTTGCCAACCGAGCGGCGTTATCCCCCGCGGTTGTCAGAGCCTTGCCTTCAGGCGGCTTTGAAACAAGCAGTCATCGAGCAGTAATACCTCTGAACGTTGTACGTTGAGAGTTGTACGTTGAACGTTCTCAAGAAGACGACCCTGCTGATAAACCCATGAAAACTTTCAACGTACAACGTTCAACTTACAACTTTCAACTGGGCCGCGGGTTTGCCAACCGAGCGGCGTTGTCACCCCGCGGCCGCCAGAGTCCCGCCTTTAAGGGACCTTGAAACGAGCA
>JAAYVR010000287.1 GCA_012517065.1 Verrucomicrobiota bacterium
CACCTCTCCGGAGATGGCCATCGATAGCGCCAAGAACCCGTCGGCAGCGACATACACGCTCAGTATCACCAATGTCCAACTCGCTGATGCCGGTGGGTACTTTGTCATCGCCACTGACAGCGATAGTCCGCCCGGCTCGGCAACCAGCCGGGTGGCCATACTCAAGGTCGATCCGACGTTCACCAAGATTACCAAGGGACAAGTGGTGGAAGACCAGGGGCCGTGGGGTTCTGGGTACTGGGGTGACTTCGATGGCGACGGTTTGGTGGACCTGTTCGTCCCGGCCAACATTCTCCCTCCAAACACGTATTACAAGTGCGCTCTGTACCGGAATCTGGGCGGGGACAATTTTGAACGCGTAACCAATGCTGCAACCGACAAGGTGAAGCAAACTTGGTGGAGTCTCTGGGCTGATTTCGACAACAACGGGACGTTGGACCTTTTTGCCCTGCACCCGGCCGCAAAGAACGAACTGTTCCGCAATGACGGTCGAGGCAATTTCACCCCTGTGTTCTGTACTGTGACATCCTACACAGGAACTCATTGGGGCGCAGAATGGGTTGATTTCGACCGGGACGGTTTCCTGGACATTCTGGTGACCGCATACAATGGCAAGCCACGGTTCTTCCACGGGCGGGGTGACGGTTATTTTTGGGTTTGGACATCGAGTGATGTGGGGCCATGGATCAATGACGTTTCAAGCACTTTTGCTCCCGCCTTCTGCGACATTGACGGTGACGGCGATGCGGACTTGTACATGAGCGAAGCTTTCGGGCTCAACGCCCTCTACCGAAACGACGGTACAGGGCAGCTCGAGCCCGTGACCGCCGGCACTCTGCCCACAGGACTCAGCACCGCGTCGGTCTTGTGGGCTGATATCAACAATGACGGGTTGTCTGATCTCCTTACCGTCGATTATGACCCCGGCACTGACCTGCCGGGTGCACTCAGGTTTTACAGGAACCTCGGCGAATGGGAGTTCCAAGACGCAACCGTGGAGGCTGGACTGGATTCGCCAGTGGCGGGTTGGGCAGTGGCGGTTGCCGATTTCGACAACGACGGTGACCTGGACATATACGCGCCGAACTACATGGGCACCGATGCCCTGTACGAGAACCAAGGCGATGGCACGTTTGTCCAGAAAGATGTTGGATCGCCCCTGACCGAAGGTACCAGAGACGGGGCTGCATGGGCAGACTACAACAACGATGGATTCATGGACCTTTTCAAAGGGTGCGGAGACCTAGTGACTGCGCGCAGCTTGCTATACCGGAACAGCCTTAAGGAACTGGCGGGGAACAACAATGGTTGGCTTATGGTACGGCTGGTTGGGATTGCCTCCAACCGGTCGGCCATAGGCGCATGTGTCCGGGCGGAGGCTCTAATCGGAGGAAAACAGGTTCGGCAACTGCGTCAAATCCAGTCCGGACCAAATCCGGGTGCTGGTCTGAGTGGTTTGAACGCGCACTTCGGTCTGGGTGACGCCGCGAAAGTGGACGTGCTCCGGATCCAGTGGCCGTCGGGGATAGTCCAAGAACTGCGTGACGTGCCCTCCAATCAGACCCTGACTGTCACTGAACATCAGGAAACAGAGGGAACTGCCCAGCCGCAACTGAGTGTCTCGAAAGCGGCAGGCGGTCCTGCCAAGTTGACGCTCACAGGGCAGACAAACTTGCTGTACGTATTCGAGACTTCGACTGACCTCGTGAACTGGGCGAAGTTGGGCGTGCGGAAGAACGAGACCGGGACAGTGGAGTACGTGGATGAATTGAACAGCACCAGCGAGCGGAGGTTTTATCGCGCGGTGGCGCCGTAGTACCTGCGGACATGAATCTACAGGATACTTCTCGCCGACTTACGGCAGCCACGGTGTGCGACCACGCCCTGAAACATCAGCGGTTTGAAAGACAATCTTGCCCCGGCGGGCAAACGGCGGGTCTGGGCTTGAACCCGTGTGTGGGTCCAGGCCCGCCCGGTTCCCGGCGAACCGTTGCCCGCCGACGATGTACTACGTCAATACTAAAGCGGCACCAAAGCGGTAGGGGACTACCGCAGTCTCCCGCAGACGCGCATGCGCGGCGGCGGGCGAGTGCGCAGAGCTTGCTCTCGCTTTGTCATGCGGCATTCAGAAAAACAGCGCCTTTCATGTTCTATGTACAAAGCGCCGGCGAGCTGCACGCCCGCCTGCCTGGCGGCGGGAAGGCACTCCGCACGCTGTCGCGACCCGACCGCGTGGGAGGCGCGCCAGCGTCGTGGGAGAGCCTGCCTGCCGAGGCCTCTGCCTGTGCGTGTCCGCACTTGCCTGCGCGTTGCGCGCAAGCAGGCGCAGACAGGTCGGCGCAGGCGGGCAGCGGCCCTGCGCCGCTTTTGGGCGGACTGTGACTATCTGCAAGAATCTACAGTTGCGATGAGCGTTTTGGAGACGAAAAAGCGCACTGATATACAGCGCGGCACCGCCGCATCCGAGTGGCCAGGCCGACAAGAGCGCCACAGTGCGCACGGAGAGTTTTCTCCCGTGCTGTGCCCTATGCGGTGAAGTCGCCGGCTGATGAGTGTCTGGCATTTGAAACAGCAATCAAACTCGTTGAAAGCAAAAGCTTTCGAAAAGCAGAGGCAATGCGCAGGGTCCACTGCTTGCAGGCTCGCCTGTCCCGAGCCGATGCAATTCAACACGTCAACTGTCGGCGTCTGCGCTTGTCGTTCCGATGTACCGCTCAGGTTGCTCAACTTTTTTCAAAATTCTTTGCAGCGTTTTTCGGTTTTTTCTTCATGTGTAAGATGGATGAACAGCGTTTTGTCATGCGGTTCAGGAGTCGGGTACGCCCGGCGGCCGGCGTTCAACCGCCGAATGTCGCCGGCAGCGAAACAGGCAAGACGAGTTCACCTTCGGGGACGGGCACAATGGCGCCAATGGCTGGATCGGGCACAAGAACGACAAAACAGGGGCAAAGTGGAAACAAGAATAGACTGTAAACCAACAATGAACTGAAAGGACCGGCCCGAAAGGCCGGGTGCAAGTTATGAAAACCTCAAAACTGACGAGTGTTATTGCCGTTCTGGTGGTATTAAGCGGCTTCATGTGGAGGTCGTTTGGAGCGACGTTGTACGTCTGGTCTGAGAGTCCGGAGCCGAAACCGCCGTACACAAACTGGACAACTGCGGCGCGTGTTATTCAGGAGGCTGTCAATGCGGCATCGTCTGGTGACGAGATTGTGGTGACCAACGGGGTTTATGCGACTGGCGGGCGGGCTGTGCATGGGGCCATGACCAACCGTGTGGCGCTTCCAAAGGCGCTGACGCTGCGGAGTGTCAACGGTCCGGAGTTTACGGTGATCGAGGGCTATCAAGTGCCTGGAACGAGGAACGGACCCGGTGCAATCCGATGCGTATATCTTGCCGATGGGGCGAGGTTGTCGGGGTTCACATTGACCAATGGCGCTACGTGTACATCGGGCGATGAGTCGAGAGAGCGATCAGGCGGTGGTGTGTACTGTGCGTCCACCGACGCTGTTGTTACGAATTGCGTTTTGGCGGGCAACACGGCTGAGCGGTACGGCGGCGGCGCCTACAGGGGCACGCTTTACAACTGCACTTTGACCGGCAACTCGGCTTGGTCGGGCGGCGGCGCCTGTTGGGGCAATCTTTACAAGTGCAAGTTGACCGGCAACTCGGCTTGGTCGGGCGGCGGCGCCTCCGGGGGCAATCTTTACAACTGCACTTTGACTGCCAATTCGAGTGGCTGGGACGCCGGCGGCGCCTCCGGCTGCACGCTTTACAACTGCACTTTGGCCGGCAATTCGGCTCAGAGGGCTGGCGGCGGTGCCTCCGGGGGCACGCTTTACAACTGCACTTTGGCCGGCAATTCGGCAACTGAGGGCGGCGGCGCCAACGGCGGCACCCTGAACAACTGCACTGTCACCGGCAACTTGGCTTTTCGAGGTGGTGGCATTTATGCAACCACTGCCAACAACTCGATCGTCTATTTCAACACCGATAGCTTCGGAGGCAACCATTGTCAGAGTAGCCTGAACCATTGTTGTACAACGCCTCTGCCTGGCAACGGTGTGGGCAACATCGATGCTGATCCGCAATTGGTCAGCATGGATCACATCGGTGCCAGTTCCCCGTGCCGATGGGCCGGTGATGCGAAATACGCAACCGGTGTCGATATCGACGGCGAGCCGTGGGCAAGCCCGCCATCCATTGGCTGCGATGAGATTCAGCCTGGACCTTTGACC
>JAAYVR010000288.1 GCA_012517065.1 Verrucomicrobiota bacterium
ACGGTTTTACCCTGAAGTTTGATTCTGGGCAGTCTCATTACAACCTCCTTGATTTGTATTGTTGTTCTCCTTGCAACAGAGCGACAGGCGCGCAGCCGTGCCTCCCGTTGGCCGACTGGTCGGGCGGGTCCGGGTCAGAACCGCGGGCGCCCAAATACCGTGTCTGTCCCTCTATTTGGGGGTAAAATTGCACAACACGCTCTGGTAGTCAAACGGGGTAGGTGCTAGCGAAGCTCCGTGGCTGAGAGTGGCGCTTCGTCCGGGTAGCCTGTCACTGTTGTAGTCCCCCTCGGAGAGAATCCCGAGAACAGCAGGCCTCTGATCCACAAATTGTGATGCAGCATTACAACGAAACCAGAATCAATGATGAATAAGGGAAAAGACGTCTTGCGCTGAAGTTTAGGAAGTAAAGTCAGCCCGGACAGAATGCGCTTTCAAACCGGCGGATTTAAAGCGTTTTCGTTGCGCCGCTGAGAGGCGCGTGACAGCCGCTCACTTGTGGATGAGGCGCAGGGCGATGTCAGTTCCGTAATCGGGGGTTTGAATGGTTTGCACAGCGCCGCCCGCAATGCTTTCTGATCGGACGACATACCCTGACCGTGTGTTGACCCATTCGGCATCCCACTGGCCGGGCAGCAACTCGATTTGGAGATCGGTCTTTGGGGTTGTGCGCTGCTTGGTGAGGTAAACAGCCATTGCTTTGCCTGGCTCGACAAGAGCTCTTGCCGTGCCACCGGCGGGAACACCACCTTTTATGACGGTGTTGTCGGGCCGCATGCTTACGAAATCGAACTTTCGCATGAAATCGTGGAGGATTTTCAACTGGCGGCGCAAAGTTGGGTTGCCCCCGCCCGGCTGTGACGCTGGATAGACAAAAGTGCCGTCTTCGTACCCTGCGGCGAATGAATAATCCAAGTTGTTGTACAGCGCGCCGCCCGCAATTATGAAATCCCAACCCTCGGTCCGATACGGCACATTGTTGGTGCCGCGGAACCCGGTTTCGTCATCGCCAATCGCCTTGTTGAGGTGATAGTTCATGTTGATTGTTTCTGGAGGCGCGGCGTAGTGGAAGTTGAATACTGACACCGCTGGATGCGCGTTCTGGATGCGGGCGGACTTGTTCGCGATGTTCTGCGAGATGAGATGCTTGTTTGGCAGGTTTCGTTCGGTTTCGACGATGACATCGGCGATGCGACGCTGCCATTCGATGGTGACGCCGCCGAAGTATGGTTCGTTGCAAATCTCGAAGATCACATTGTCGAACTGATTCAATTCGCTCACAAGCTTTCGGACAAGGGACTCTTGGAATGGCAGCAAGCCTCCGTGTCGATCGAGGGTGTGGACGTTCGTGCGCGCAATTGCGCCCACGCCATTGACGTTATTGGCGGCGTTCATCGGGCTGAGCCGCCATTGCGTGTCGTCGTACATAGGACAGAACAACGTGAGCTCGACGACTATGCCAGCCGTGGACGCACTGCCGATGAATCCTTTCAGTCTGGCAAAGTAGGCAGGGTCCCACTTCGAAAGATCGAACTTGTTGCCGCCATTGGCGTAGCCGGGCTGATCGCTTCGTGGCCATGGACAGATGAACCGGCCGCTTTTTGGCGCCAGGGTATTGCGTGCGATCTTGAATGCGCCATCCGGCTCGACATAGGCGCCGCTGAACACTCTCGTGTAATTCATGCCGTCGGCCGACAAACGATTGATGTACTTCTGATAGTCAAAGTCGAGGTTGAGCACGCTTCCATAATGTTCCGCAGAACTGATCAGCAATGTTGGTTTTCCCCGCCATTCGAAGTAGTGTGGGTTCTGCGGGTGAAGTCGGATTGGCTCGGCTCCCAGGAGTGGCACTGATGTGCTGATCAGCAGCCAGACAAAAACCCCGTGGGTCGCAAGCCTCCGGTGACAGTGGTCAGAAGCGATCGTACCGGGCGAACGTTCAGATTGAAGAGTAGTATTCATGGGCAGATTGTTCTGTTGCCAAGTCTTGCACGAGCGGCGCCGGAATTGAAGCTCAAGATTCATTCGGAATGCAGCCTTTTGCCTGCATCATCAGTGTCGCGCTGAAAGGTTCTTGATCGCGCTGCAGAATGGCGTGGCATAGTGGTTCCCCGGGGCCGTGAATCTCGCCGTATTAAGCGCATTGGTGTGGTATTCTGAGAGGGCATCCAGTGAGATTTCCGCGGTAAAGCAGGGATTCCGAGGTGCCGCGGGCGCGAGATCACCCATTGAGCGGCCAACCATTGGGCACTATGTTCCAGCAGCCGTGGTGGGTCTGAGGCGAGCCTCGCCAATTCTCATTCTGACACTTGGCCAGGCAGAGCGCGGGTGGGTCTGCCGCGCCAGCCGTATTTGAGTTCGGGCAACAACATCAGACTCGAGAGCAGAATAAGCATTGCGCTGAACAAGCCGAGGCTTCCGAGTGAGAATCGCCCTGCGAGATTAAACGCTACCAGTGGGGCGACAACGCCCCGCACTCCGGTCAAGAAGGTATGTACTGACATGTAATCTGCCACGCGGTCTGGGGGCGCAAGTTTTGTCACCCACAATCCCCATGCCACGTCTCCTCCCGCGGATGACACCCCGAACACAATTGCCCCCACAATGAGGCCGACGCGTGAGTTGCTCATGAAAAATGTCAGTATCCCGATTGCGAAGCCGATGTTCAGCACCACGCGCAGGAGAAAAAAGTTCATTCGATCGAACAGCCAACCCCAAACCTGGCTCATAACCAGACGGGCGACATTGGGAATGACACCGACCAGCAGTGCGATCTGGCGCGGGTCAAGCTGCAGCGAGTATTTCTCGCTTGCGAGGTACTCGACCCTCAGTGGCAGCATCATCAGGTTGGCGAACCCCATCAGCATCCATGAAATCAACGTGTCCCTGAAAAGCCTGTCGTCCCGCGCATACCGCATCGCCCGAAACGGGTGTGATCCGCCTTCCTCGGTCAGCCGTGTCGAAGGACAGCGCGACAAGCGGTTGGCCGCAAACAAGAACGCGAGGCTAAACCCCACAAGGAGCCATCGGTACAGGCTCATGTCATAAGACAGAATCCTGCCGGCAACTTCGCTGAACAGTGCGGCCGTGCCAATCCGGATCATCACCGCGTGTGAGAACAGTTTTCCTCTCTTCTCCTCCGGGTAATTCTCTTGATATACCTGGGTCATCAACGGGATTGACGAGGACGCTGCTGCCATGGTGATGACACTTCCGAAAACAAAAACCGGCAACTGCGGGAGAATTGCCATGACGAGGAACACGACACTTCCGACAAGAGCAATGCGTGAGGCGGCGACGGCTGCAGGAACGCCCATGCGCGCCACCTGTGATACGACCAATGGCGTCAGCATGAGCCCCGCGCTTCCACCTGAGGCCACAAGCGCTTTTGGAATTGCCCCGGCCTGAAACGCGCGCACTGCTATCAGGAGCAGGAACGTGCTTCCTGCAGATTCGAGGATACCATTTGCCACGGCCCGCTGGAGTTCCAGCCGGTAGGTTCGCCGTGTCCGATCTGCATTGCTCAAGTGATTCTGGCCTTTGTCCTTTGTCACGTTGACAGATTCACTGCACACCGAACTTGCCACACGGCCCAGCTTCTTTAGTGTCGGCCCCCGTGAACATTCTTTTCATCGGAGACGTTGTTGGCGAGCCCGGGAGGCGCGCAGTTCGGCAGATGCTGCCCCGGTTGAGGCAACGCTGGCAAGTTGACTTTGTCGTGGTGAATGCCGAGAACGCCGCTGGCGGCGCGGGCATCACGCCCAACACTGCAGCAGAGCTTTTTTCGGCTGGTGCAGACGTGCTGACCACTGGCGATCATGTCTGGGATCACAAGGAAATCGTGGCTTACATTGAGAGCGAGCGCCGGTTGTTGAGGCCACTGAACTATCCGCCCGGCACGCCCGGGCGGGGAAGCGGCGTATTCGAGCGTGGTTCGGCGCCCGCGGTTGCTGTTGTCAACGTTCAGGGGCGAGTGTTCATGCCGGAACTGGACAATCCCTTTTCGTGCATTACTGATGAGATCGCAAGGTTGAGACTGTCAACGCCTGTTATCGTCGTTGACATGCATGCTGAGGCAACCTCTGAGAAAATCGCGATTGCACGGATGCTGGACGGTCGTGTCAGTGCTGTGGTTGGCACGCATACTCACGTGCAGACTGCGGACGAGCAGGTATTCCCTGGTGGCACGGCTTATCTGACTGACGCGGGGTTCACCGGACCGCACGAGAGCGTGTTAGGCCGGCGGATCGAGCCGGTCATAAAGAGATTCACGACGCTGCTTCCGCAACGGTTTGATGTGGCTACGGGGCACATCCTGATTCAAGGCGCGTTGATAAACATCGACGAACAATCGGGGCGCGCCCTTGGGATCACAAGAGTGTCCGAGCCGCTTTTGGAACAGCAGGGCAACGTATCGAGTGGACAAGGGGAATCCCGGCTTTAATCTCGCGGCGTGCTGATCGCGTTTCACAAGCCGTACGGTGTGCTTTCGCAGTTCACTCCGGAGACGCATGGGCAGAGAACGCTAGTCGAGTTTGGTTTTCCAAAGGATGTTTATCCGATCGGCAGGCTTGACGCCGATTCCGAAGGTCTGCTTTTGCTTGGTGACGAGCCTGGCTGGAACGCGCGGCTGCTGGATCCCGAGCGCGCGCATCCACGGGAGTATTGGGCGCAGGTTGAGCGTGTTCCCGAAGCCGCCGAGTTGCAGAGGCTGGCAAGTGGAATTGTGCTTCAAGGCAGAAGAACGTTGCCTTGCAGGGTTTGGATTCTGGAGCCGCAGCCGTTCATTATTGAGACCATTGGCGCTGCAAGCACTGCGATGGGGCCGGACCGCGCGAGTGAGAGCATTCTCGCGGTGCGCGGGCCAACAGGCGTGCCGCGTCTCTTGCAGCGGAATCCACCAATTCGGTTTCGGAAAACAGTGCCCACGTGCTGGATTGGCATTGAATTGATTGAGGGAAGAAACCGACAGGTAAGGCGAATGACCGCGGCCATCGGTCACCCAACACTGCGGTTGATTCGCGTGCGGATCGGGCAGTTTTGGCTGGGCCGCCTCGGCCCGGGCAAATGGCGGGTTTTGAACGACACCGAACGGCAGATGGTGAGAAACACGTAACTCGGACATTTCACCGGCCCCCCTCGGATTCACCCATGCCTTCGCTACGGCAAGATTCCCGGCTCGATCAATCCCCGGGCTTGCACTCTGTGGATTGTTGCTTCAGCATCGACCTTGTTGTCGGGTATGCCATCGCGCACAGCATCGTCACAGTGGGAGTTCGGAGACCTGTTGCCTCGCTCCGAGGGGCGGCGTGTGTTCACTGTTGTGGAATTGACCTCGCAGGTCAAAAGGCTCCTCGAGACTCAGATCGGCGCAGTCTGGGTTTCCGGTGAGATAACCAATCGCAGGTTGCAGTCTTCGGGACACTGTTATTTCACGCTGAAGGACGCATTCGCTCAGCTAAATTGTGTTCTATTCCGCGGCCAAGCAGCGGTTGACCGATCGCTTCTCGAGGACGGCCAAAAAGTGCTGGTCCACGGCGCTCTGACAGTTTATGAGCCGCGAGGTCAATACCAGTTGATAGTTGATGCGGTGGAGCCGCAGGGGATTGGCACGCTGCAGCTCATGTTCGAACGTCTGAAGCAGAAGCTGCAGGCGGAAGGTCTGTTTGCGCCGGAACGGAAACGCCCGATCCCTCATTATCCTGTGAGGATTGGTGTGGTTACTTCTCCCACCGGCGCGGCAATTCGCGATGTCATTCACGTCATTTCGCGCCGAAACCCTGCGGTTGAACTTGTGCTTGCGCCGTGCCGGGTGCAGGGCGAAGGCGCTGCTGCGGAGATTGCCGCAGCAATTCGCCAGCTCAACGAATGGTCAGCGTCCCTCCCGGTTCAGGAGCGGCTCGATGTGATCCTCGTGACGCGCGGGGGAGGAAGTCTGGAGGACCTTTGGGCGTTCAACGAAGAGATTGTTGCACGCGCTATTTATGCCTCGGAGATTCCTGTCATATCCGCGGTGGGTCATGAAATCGATTTCACCATCAGCGATTTCGTGGCTGATTTGCGTGCTGCGACGCCGAGTGCGGCCGCCGAGCTTCTCACCGAGGGCGCAGTGGCCGCGCGCAGGTTCCTTTCCACTGCATCGACTCGGTTGTTGCAGTTGGGGCAAAGCCGGCTCGAACGTCTTCGCGAGCGGTTCGAGTACCAGACCGGCCTGATGGCACGCATGCATCCAAGGCGGCGATTGAATGATTGTTGGCAACATTTGGACGAGCTGCAGGAAGCGCTCTCGAGGAGCCTTGGAATTGCAGTTCAGACAGCACGGGCCAGATTCGAGAACGTAACCGCTGCGTGGTCGAGGACGCGGCCGTCCAAGGTCATCCTCCTGAGGCGCGAACACCTTGGCCGCCTCGAAAACAGGCTGGGTGAGCTGGCGCATTTTGCTACCGAAGCCGCCGAACAGCGGCTTGCCAGGCTGTCAGACCGGCTCCGGCTGTTGTCGCCAAGGCACGTTCTTGCTCGAGGTTACTCGATCACCAAGGATGCAGAGACCGGGCTGATTCTGAGGCGGGCGGCGGATGTTCGACCTGAACAATTGATTCTCACGGTCCTTCACGAGGGTGAAGTAGTCAGCACGGTCAAATCCAAATCGGATCAGATCGATAAGTAGCTCGCATTTTTCGCAGTCCGGCGTAGCCGGAACCAAAGTCGCCTGGCGGGCAACGCCCCCGGCTCTTGCACCACCTCGCACTGTCAGCCACGCCAGGCTGGGAAATATGCTCCGCGACTCCGTCGCAAGGAAAAGCACCCTGATCAAACTGCCACTGGACCCAGCGCTGCCAGAGTAACTTCCAACCAAATCCAACTCGTCTGCCCAAACGTGGGGCTCTAACCCTCCTCGGGTGTGAAAACGTCGCTGTTATAGTCCGGGCTTTCAGCCCTTGGATTGTGGAAAACGATGTCGAGACGGCCCTTGTCGTGGGGCTTCACCCCACGCTGGTATGGACCGCGCCGTTGGCGCTTCGATGACCGGCCAAGACAATCGCGTTGCGGATGGCAGCGCAGTTGATTGTTTCAGCCATGAACACCCCTGACTGTGTTCCAGACCGTTGGTGTTCGTGGACCAGTAACTCGAGGGCCGAAGGCCCGGCCCAATACCAGCTTGGGCCAGCGGCCCAGGTGACAGGCGCGTGATCAGTATCAATAAGGGCTGAAGGCCCGCATCATGCACCTTTCCCGAGGGTTAAGTGTTCGAGAAGGTTCAAAGTGCAACGTACAACGTCCAACGTTCAACGGGATTACTGCTCGATGAATGCTCGTTTGAAAACCGCCTAAAGGCGGGACTCCAACGGCCGCGGGCGCGGCTCTGCCCTATGCACGGAACAGCCTATCGCCGTTAGAGTCCCTGTTTACGCGGAAAACTGAAAACTTTCTGGTCCTGATTACGGTACCCCAGCGCTCTAGGCCTTCGCCGAGGGACGGCCCGCGGCACTCCGAGCCAACTACGTGTCTGTCCCCATATGGCCTCATTCGATCTCGCCGCTGATTCCGATGGTTTCCAACGCGCTGCCGCTGATGTAGTGAGCGTTGGCAGCCGCGAAGCGTTTGGAGTGCGACAGCTTGCTGCCGCTTTGTTTCCATGCCGAAACAACGTGCCTAGAACAAGATCGGCATGACGGCACAAATAACGTGTCTGTCCCCATATTTGCATGCGGGCGGTTCGCACACAGACCTCGGCAACCGCGGATTGGAGCAATGGGCAATTTGTGGGCCACGCCGAAATCAGGGCGCAAAGCCCAAACAACGAGTCTGTCCCTCTATTTGGGTCCACAACCAGACAACGAGCCGGTCACCCTATGCCGACTCACTCGCAAAGGCCGGATCATTGTGACCGCATTTGTGGCTCCCAGAGAAGCAGGTACGGAGAAATTGACCGAAACTTGGGGCCCGAGAATCTTCGCGAATACGAACGACTTTCCAATATGATGATATACCCTGCGCAGTCTGCGAACCGGGTGTCTTCAAGAGATCAAGGAATATGCGGACCCCGGAGATTTCACCGAAATGAAGCTTTGAGTGTTTTGGTCGGGTCAGGCGGTGAGATTTCCGGGTTGGCGAGGTTGCGGCGTGGGACCGGCCGTGCAAACGGTTGATTGCGCGGGGGAGAGTTGTACATCGGCGCGAAATCTGCTGTATTTGGAATAGCATAAAGCGGCGTTGACATGTGAGTTAATCGCCGGTAGGGTGATCGCGTCTAACGAACGAGACAAACTATGTTGCTCAAAGTCAGCTTAATTATCGCGATTCTGGCCAGCGTGGGCACGCTCGTCCTGAGTCATTTACAGGTGGCCACGAAGGTCCAGAACCTGAAAGAGGAACTGCAGACAACAGTTACCGAACGGGATAGTGCGCGGCAGGAAGCTGCGACGGCCAAGAACGATTTCAAGAAGGCCAAGGAACAGGCCGAGGCGACCGCCAAGCAATTGGCTGAGACGCAATCAAATCTTGAAATTGCGATGTCCAACTGGAAAACCCAGCAGGACAGGGCGGACAAACTCGAATCGGCCCACAAACAGGTCACGGCTGAGTTGGTCGAGACATCCAGGGAGTTGTCGGCATGGCGCGCGCTTGGCATCCCGCTGGATCAGGTTCGAAACAGGCTTGCAGAAGCAGACAAGATCAAGCTGGCCAACGAAGCCCTCAACGAAGAAAAGAAAGTGATGGCTCGAAAGATTGAGGATTTGAAACGGCAACTTGCCCCGTTCATTGCAGACAAGGAAGCGCCTCCGCCAGCGTTGCCGCCCGTGAAAGGCAAAGTTCTGGCTGTGGACCCGAAGTGGGATTTCGTCGTAATAGATGTTGGCCAAAAAGACGGTGCGGTTGAACGAGGCGAGCTTCTGATCAGCCGCGACGGCAAGCTCGTAGCCAAGGTGCGAATTGCCAGGGTTGAGCAGGATCGTTCAATAGCGAACATTCTGCCTGAATGGAAACAGGCGGAAGTGAACGAGGGCGACATCGTAATGAACTGAGGTTCAAATTGACGTCGATTCGGTTGATAGCATCGGTTCTGTTGTTGGCGGTGGTTGCCCTCTTTTTGGGCGGGTGCGCGACCACTGATGATTCCGACAATCTTTCCGAGCGCCCATGGAATGCTCCAAAGACATGGGAAACCGGCCTGCCAACACAGATGCTCGAGGAACGTTAGCCAACCCGTAAGTTATACCGGGCAACCTGCAGATTTACCCTTGCCTTCAACCCGGTGAGATTTCCGGGTTAGGCTCAATAGAACGCCACGACAGTTGCAGGGCCGTCGAGTTTGGGCAGTTCGACCCACTCTTTTTCCGCGTTGACTTTGTCCCACGGCTGCCCATTCACCTGCACACGTCGAATGGGTTTGGCTTCTGGATGGCGGAACCGGAGAAGAATCTTGTTGGGCGCACGGCGTTTTGGCGGATCAATTTGGGCTGTGATTTTGGCTTCGGCTGCTTGAGAGATGAACCGGAGGCTCATCGGGCCGAAATGCGTTGCTGCGCGTTCGATTGAAGGGCGGGAACCGTCGGCTAGCCATGCGCGCGGGATGGCCATCCCGAGGCGGAGGTCATCGCCGCGTTCATCGTCTATGAACATCATGCGGAGCCAGTAGGTCGAGTTTGATTCGTCGCTGGACTTGTAATGGTCGCCGCGGAAATCGCCAAGGTCCGGCAGTGGGTGTTCGCACATCATTTGCGTGTCAGGATAATAGCACGAGGCAAACGCGTTGAAGTAAGCGCGCAAGTAGTGCTTGATCTCGTCGCGCATCAGGTACGGATGCGGAGAGCATAGAAGATTCGGTTGCATCGAGATGCCGCCCCGGCTGAACCATTGCGCGCCGTGCTTTGTCCACGAATAACCGTATCGATCGGACAGGTAAAGGTTGTCCTCGAAATCTTGCATAATGTTGACGGCCATCGGATCGTCGGGACTCATGAGGCCGGTGCGCAGAAGGTATATCGAGCCCTCGAGAGTGACGGTTATCCAGCCAAAGGTTCGTCCGCGGCGGTGGACTTCTGATGGGATTTGTGGAATCCACGAACCGTCACGCAACGGCACGAGCGGAGCGCGTACTGATGCCTCGCGGAACCCGTTCAGGATATCGCGGCGGTAGGCGTCGGCTTCGGCTTGCAGCGCGCTGGCTTCGGGGTGGCTGATGTCGGCCAGAGCGCGCGCGATCGAGTCCATGCCCCACCAACTGAACACGTTGTTTGACATCCACACACGCCAATCCCCGATGTCCTCGAGCGACCCCGGCGGAAGCAATCCGCGTTCGATACTGCGAGCGCCATCGAGGTTCTTGGTTCTTGAGCGCTCGTGGCTGATCCAGTTGCAGGCTTTGAGAAGCTTTGCGGCGTTGTGCTGCAGCCATTCTTTGTCGCCGGTGTACCAGTAATGCTCGCCCATTGCCCAGAGAATCCAACCATGGTGTTGATTGTAGCCACCCGACTCCCATCCGTTGGCGCCGTTGAACACGCCGTCTTTTGTCGAGTAATCGCCGGGCAGTGCGACCGTCCCCTGGTAGTGAAGAAAAGTCTCAAGACAACGTTCGGCGTCGGCGTGGAAACCGCGCCGGTCAAGGTCGGTGATCATCATGCACGATTCATTCCCATAAACGCCGTAGGAGAAACTGCCGACCCGCGCAGCCAACCGGTCAGCGCCGACCTCGCGCCCGCAGTTGATGAACAGATGCGAAACATGAGCACGATAGAACCGGTTGATCTCGGGCACCGGGGTTTGAATTTGGGCGCTGGCATCAGCAAGATTCGCCCAGAACGATTTCACCCGCTGAAACTCGCCCTCGAAACTCAAGTCGCGCAGACGGTCGATTTCCTCCGGCCGATCCAGTGTGATGAACGGTATTTTCAACACGAGATGGGCGCTCTCGCCCGCAGGAAGGTCGCCCGACCACACAATTTGCCCCTTTTCTATGGTGACGTCGGCCTCGGTGCGAATATGGTAGGCAGCTCTTAACCGGTCTTCTCCGTCTGTCTTGGCGTATATGAGCCCTTCTCTTTCGACAAGGGGCAGTGCCTTGCCGTCCGCGGACAGACCGAGTACAACCGCGGCGGGCTGTTCATCGGAGGTCACGTTCTCAACGCTGATGCGCATCATGAGAACGGTGGTATCATCGGCCTGCATGTCAGGGAAACCAAGACTGCCGGGATCAAGCCGCGTGGCAAACGCGGTTTGCGTGTATTTGACTCCGTTGCGTTGCCACTGTGTGTGGATGATCGGCAGACACTCGTCTTCGATGTGCCTCGAGTCAGGGTTCGGCGCGAAGTTGAACTTGTAAGTCAATCTGTTTCCGCCCCATTTGCGCCTGTCGGTGTCCTTGCCGCGCGGTTGATCAATTCGGTCGTTGACGCAGAAAACCGAGCCATCAGCATTAACTCCGAAACGCTGGCGGCCGCCAGCCGTGCCGACAGGCAGGTAAATGCGGCCCGGCCGCGGCGGTTGTTCTGCAAACGCGCGGGTAAGGCTTTGTTCCGGCTGATCGAACACGCGGGTGTACAACGGTTTTTCAGGCGCAGTTTTCCAGAGAGCCGCGGCGTCGGCGTAACTCGCGGGTTCTGATCGTGCGCCGGCTTTGACGAGCACGCCAATGTACGGAGAGAAAACCGTTTTGCCATCCACCGGCGTTGCGGGGTTGAAACTGAAACTCCGTTCCGGTGTGCGAACGGTTACCACGGTGTCGTCGAACGTGTTCTGATTGGGGCTGCGAGTGAACCAGACCTGGCCGCGAAGCCGGTCGGCTGTCGAACGCGCGGTGGCTTCGTAACGGCCATCGGCACCAGGCGAGATCGGCCCGTCCTTTGCGAGAACAACGATGTTGTGCGCGTAACCGTTAAACACTTCCACTTTGGCGTCACAAGGCGCGCCATGGAAGCGGGTCGTGTCCCAACAAACCTCGAACGCGGCGCTTTGCCATGTTGAATCTGTGAACGCGCGGAGTTGGCTGACCTTGGGGTTCGGGGTTGAGAATATGATTCGGAGCTTCATGGTCGTGCGGTATGTGGCGTCGAAATCGCCGAGGTCCGGGAACTCCTTTGAATTGACGGGTCTGAAAGTGAAAGTCCAAGTCGCGCCGTCGGGTTTCCATTCGCCGTCTGCGTCAATCCACCGGCCCTGGTACAAATCCCCGAGATGCGCCCATCCGGATTCGCCCGCGCCCGAGGGACGGTCGCGCGGAATTCGGCGGTGCGGCCACTGCGATTGCCACCACTGCAGTTTGACCGAGCTTGTGTCCTTGGGCGGATCGGCAAATGTGACCGACACGCGATGAATATCGCGTGGGTCTTCCCACCAAATCACGAGCTGTTGCCCGTCGTTTGAGGTGGTCGTTTCGCCCCAGGGCGCAACATCAACGAAACTCCCCGTGGCGACGCCGTCTGGCAGTTGGGCAACAGTAATCGGGCTTAGAAGCCAGCTCAGTGCGGCTGCCAAAAGGAGAACACACACAGCATGGGCGGGAGCGCGTGATAGAAATCGGTGGCAAAATCGGTCGTCGTGGTTATTTGACCGAAGATGGCCCCGCTCCTGAGCGCGATTGCCAGTTGGGGACGGTTTAGACAACACTCTGGAAGGTTTCATTGTAAGCGTTTTCCAAGGTTTCAAGCCAACCGGCCTGCCGAAGTCGTCGGACTCGCTGACGGCATGACCGGTCGGGCGAACCTCTGAACTGTCGGGCGAGCCGAAGGTGCATGTCAAGAACATGCTTTACCCCCAACGCGCTGATTGCAAACGGTGGTCTCCCACAGATTTCGGCGGTACTGCCGAAATGGCAAATATCGCAAATATCGTGTCTGTCCCCCTATTGTCGTTCTATTTCCTCCGCCGGCGCGAAGTCCCCGCCAACTACACTGAACGAGCTGCGGACACTTCACACCAATACCGTGTCTGTCCCCATGTCACGCCCGTAATGAAGGAATGGGTGAATCCGAGAGGATGGCGGGTGCGATTTCCGGTTTGGTTACCGGGCTTGGCTGGTGGTGGTGAAGCGGGAAAAACAGGCGATCCCAAGCGCGGCTGCACTGGGGTCTTCGAATTGGTGTCCTGCGAAGTCGAAGGCAATAGCGTTTGGCTTTCGCTGTTGGGGGAATTAATTCCTGACTTCGCGTTTCATGTGTGCTGAACCGGTAGTCTTTCGGGATCTTTGCCTTCGCTCCCTTGGCGGGATTCAGGTTAATTTAACAGGCCACCCAAATGGTCAATTCCGGATTGTCCTCCACCACCGCGCGTTCATGGCTGTTTTTCGCGGTCGTCCAGAATCTGAGTTGAAGCCCTGACGTTGTTATTCTCAAGCACCACTTCTCCGACACGCTTGCCGATTCGAATGCCGATCTTTTGCAGTCCGGCGCCGGTGTCCTCGATGACGTTGCTGCGAATGATTGTCCCGTGCGTCACGCCGTCGATGAAAAGTCCCCACCCATGATTGTCCCGGACAACATTGCTTTCGAACCTGACGCGGTGGGCTGCCATGGGTTCCTGTTCAGCCCGCCAATAGACGCCGCCCTGCTTGTTTCCAACAATCGTATTGTTGCGCACCAGATTGTCGCTGTCCTTGTGACCGATCGACATCCCATACCCGCCGTTGTTTTCCAGCAGATTCCCCTCGGCCAGACCACCCCGAACACGCCAACAAAAGAAAAACCCGTCCTCGCCATTTCCGGTTGCGCGGCAGTTCTTGACGGTTGGACGTTGTGAGCCGCTTCCGGGGTGCAGACCAAGACCGGCGCACCTCTCGACCACACATGATTCCACTCGCACATCGTTTGATTGCTGAAAGCTGATGCCGTCGCCGTTGTAATCGCGCACAACACAGTCCTTGATTTCACAATTGTCACCGCGGTACAGGAATATGCCTGCTGCCCGGCAGCCATCAACCTTGGTCGGGTTCTCGGTTTTGTTACCGTCGATTGTCAGGCCCTCAACACGCGCATCCTGCAAATTATAGCCGCTGACGACCGGGAAAACCGTCGCGGCAAATCCTCCGTCGGCAACCATGATGTCAGCGTTCATGGGACGGCTGAGTGTGAAATAGTTAGAGCGCGCGTTCAGAATGGTTGCGCACACGCCGTGAAAGTAACGTTGTGTTTTCGACGCCACATAGACGCCCCGGCCGATTTCGAACCCCGTGGGGTCCGACACCGTAATTGCAGCCTCGCCAAAGTCTCCGTCAGCAGCCAGTGGAGAACGAACTTCGCGATCCTTCTTAAGCACAGTTCTTGCCCCGAACCCCCGCACTGTCACTCGGCTGCGAAGATGGAGCGAATCGCGCATCAGGTATTCGCCGGGCCCGATTGTTACCACGCCGCCGCCGAGGTTGGCCACGTAATCCACCGCTGCTTGAAGCGCGCGATTGTCATTGCCGATGATATCCGCGTTCTGGATACCGACGGTGATGTAAACTGCCGGTTGCGCGTGCAGCTCGTTCTCGGGATGTTGTCTGCCGGCCTGGTCGGCAATCGCAGCAGGAATCGCACAACCTGCGCCCACAAACACAAGAGCAAGGATTGATCTCATGCCAACACTTTAGTCGGTAGCGCGCATTCAGTCACGAACAGCCTTTGTCCTCACCATCGTCGCCACATTCGTGGCGACCTTTTGAAACGCATCGTGCACTCGCGTCGAGACGATGCAGCCGACGAGGGTTGCGACGAACGCCTTGGCTGTGCGGTCGATTGTTTTACCGCTGCGCTTGGCATGCTGTTTTTTGTTTGCCACCATCCGGTTTCTGGAAGCAGGAACAATGGCGTTCAAGAACGTGGCACTGGCAACGAGAATCGCAGAGCCACCGGCTTTCAAGACCAATGAAACTGACGATGACAACACAATGACAACACAACTTGACCAGGATGGCAGTGTGGAAAACCGGCAGACCGGCGGCGGGTCGTCCGCCGATCGAGCTGGGGGTTTGATTGAGCTGATTGCCCGGCGGGTGAGCTGTCGAGCATACAAGCCGGATCCGGTTCCAGAGGGGCATCTTCTCCAAATCCTCGAAGCCGCGCGGCTGGCCCCGTCCGCGTGCAACCAACAACCGTGGCGGTTTGCCGTCGTGCGCGATCCGGCGGTGCGGCGACGCATCGTAGAAGAGGGCTTTTTGCCCGGCGCGAAAATGACGTGGGCGTTGGACGCGCCGGTTCACGTCGTTATTGGGATGGAACGATCTTTTGTGACCCATCGGCTGGCGCCGACTGTTTCGGGCGTGGACTATCCGTGGGTGGACATAGGAATTGCCGGGGAACACCTTGTGTTGGCGGCGACCGAACTTGGCCTCGGGACATGCTGGATTGGATGGATCAAGCCGCATGCGATTGCCGGGATAGTTGGCTGGCCGCGCTCTGTGCGACCGGTTGTTGTCATAACGATTGGATACCCGCGTGATCCCGGAGCTGGCGTGCCACCTCGCTCACGCCGCAAGGACCTCGCCCAACTAGTGCGATGGATCTGAGACAACAACGCACTTGCGGAAGGGCGGGTGTGTGATGCAGTATGGTGCGGCGCGCTCCCGTAGCTCAAATGGACAGAGCGGCGGTTTCCTAAACCGTTGATCCCCGTTCGATTCGGGGCGGGAGTACCACGTTGATGTTAATGCACTTCCACGAAATCTCCTGCGGTAATCTCAAACGCCCGACAAAGCAAGCCAGCGCGGCCAGTGGTGGCGTTGGCTGCTGTAATAACGCAGATGTCGTCAGGAGTTGCACCGAGACGAAGTGCGCCTTGCAAGGTGTTGCAGGAAGGAACTCGGCTTTCTCCGATACTGGGAGCAGCTAGCCCGCATATTTCATACCCTGAGCAGTCTGCGAAACGGGTGTTTTCAAGCAACCAAGGAATATGCGGGCCCCGGAAATCTCACCGGCGTAAAGGCACGGGCGAATCCGAGGGGGTGACAGGTGAGGTTTCCGGGCTAGTGTATGTTTGGTCGGGGCGGTGAGATTTGAACTCACGACCTCTTGTACCCGAAACAAGCGCGCTAGCCAGGCTACGCTACGCCCCGACGCCAAGCGCGGTGAAGATGCACCGAACTGACTCAAATTGCAATAGAGAATCTGGGCTGGTTTTTGGGGAGAATTGTGTTTAGGTCCAGCCGCGAGAGGGCAGAAAGATAGATGGGCGGTAAAATCATTGGCAGAAACATGCGTGGCAGAAACATGAGGTTTGGGACGGATGTTTGGGGTGGCATTAAACCGTATGTTACCCAACCCGGCGCAGCCGGAACCAAAGTCGACTGACTGGCAACGCCCCCCGGCTATTGCCCCCCCCGGACCTTCAACCACGCCGGGCTGGGAAATATGCCCTACGACTCCGTCGCAAGGAAGAGCGCGCTGATCCCGATGGTTTCTCACGCGCTGCTGCGGATGCAGTGGGCGTCAATAGCCGCGAAGCGTTTGGAGTGCGGCAGCTTGCTGCCGCTTTGTTTCTATGCGCAAACAACGTGCCTGGAACCGGATCGGCATGACGCCGCAAACAACGTGTCTGTCCCGAATGGCGCTTAGATAAGACCTAAAACTCTCTTGGCCAGCCGTTTGCGACGAGGGGCGTCGGGCAAGGTTCGAAAGAGTATTTGCCGGGATACTCTCTCCATTTCGGCAACGATCTTCC
>JAAYVR010000289.1 GCA_012517065.1 Verrucomicrobiota bacterium
CAAGCACAAAATCCATATTATTAAAGCAATAGTTCGACAAACCACAATATTATTTAGGGGATATGCTTTGAGATACATAACATTTTGACGCTCAACATGAAATCAAAGAAGCCCTACCGTAATTCGTAAACTCGGGCTAGGTATTCGAGTGGAACTCGTGCGTCCCCAGAGATGGCAGAAGGCTCTGGGCTTGGGCAGCGCATCCAACTGCGGATCGAAAACCGAGTGGAAGAACAAGTTGAAGGCGTGCGCCCAGTGGCTTTATCCGCACTTGCAGCCCACACTCAAAACATCTGATGCGCTGCTGATCCTTCAATACGCGGTTCAATCAAGGGAACGGCTGCCGGTGCCACGAAAGCGGTATCCAGCGCGTAGGGGGGCGGGCTAGATGGGGCGGCTCACCTGCGACGAGGGCAAAGGACTCTGCACCACTCCGTTGACGCCAAGATTGGCAGTCGGTTTCGCAAGACGGGCGAGGAAATCCGGCAAGCGGAACTGCAACAACGATTTGTCAGACAAGAATGGCGGGATGGATGATCCCGGTTTGCGGCGCACTCCCCGCAGAAAGGTTTGATTCGAGTGCGCGGCCTTTGCGCCGCGACTCATCCAGCCGGATGATGGAACGTGGGACTTCGGCGGCATTCACCCTCACAGAATACCTACCGACACGGGTCAATCGTCGCTGGCGCATCAAGCGGCCCAAGGCACGAAGGATTGCCGTCTTGGCGGCTTCCCGCGCTGGCTTAGTCCGGGCGCTGCATCGATCTGCCAGTTCGTTTGCGGCGCGCACTTGAAGCATTACATCATTCCGCTTGGCGATGAAAAATGGCATGATTGCTTCATCCCAGCCCGGGGGGGTGCTCCGTAGGTTGCGCCAGAATCCGATCAACCTCGTGCTGTTTGTCTTCCAAGCGGCGAAAGAACATGTCAGGCGGTTCAGTGACAATCATAAGCATGTCGGGGCCAGCACCTGGCCACAATCTACTTACCGCCCACGCCGTGCTGCACCGGAGGTTCGCAGACAGCGCGACAGTGCGGCCCGACATTCGGCCTACTGGAACGGCAGGAACAGGAACTCATCTGCCCCGACCTGTCGGAGCTGTGCCTCGAAGTCCGGGCCGTTCGCGCAAGCCGATATGGCTATCAGCGGCACGGGGCTTCTCGCCTTGAGGTCGCCGATGGCAGCGATGGTCTGTTCGATCCGCTTCTGCCAGGCAAACTCCACGGCCAGCAGATTGTTAAAGATCAGAATGCCAAGGTCGAACCGGTGCCGCTCGGCCTCAGCAAGAACAGCGTCCAGCCGCTGGACGACGGTGAACACGCACTGCTTGGTCGGCTTGCAGAGCTTCTCGATCATCAGCCGGAGAGCCGCCCTGTAGGTGGCCTCGCTGCTGCAGATAAGCACGGTGACCGTCAGGCGCCTTACGCCTGGGCAGCCAGTCCCCAGGACCTCGACGGCAACCCCAAGAACCTTCCGCACATGTGCCCGTTCAAGGCTGAGCTTTTTGACTGATCATGGCCTGAGCTACTGCCACGACTTCGGGGGCGAACGAGACTCGTCCTCCAGTGCGCTTTCTGACTGGGCACTTCTTCGGTCCCAGGCAACGCCGAGCGGCAAGGTCACCTTCGAGAATCTTTTTGACTCTGATCAACTCATTAACGGCCAGTCCCGTTCGTTTTCGTCGCCAGCGCATTGCTGCACACTCATAACCGGAGGCATGTAAACGCGGAGCCCGGAACATGTTTCCCGTGGAACCCATTTTTTAAACGAAGCATTCGGCACAAGATGTTCCCTGTTGGCTCGATTGGCGACTCTCGCCCGGACTTCCTTAAGTCCTTCATGGCGAACGAAAAAACTGCCAATTCAGGGTTGACCGCCTGTCCAATAGGCGTTACAAATCGTCGCCATACACAGCGAGAGCCCGATATATTTGAACGGATGGCGGTCATGACCAAAGCTGAACAGGCTCTCCGGCTCTTGAAAGAGATCGGCGGTGTGGTGCGCCCCAAAAACCCCGCAAGTCGCGGCATCGCGCCGGTCTATCTGCGCCGTTTGCTTCAGCAGGGTGACCTTGTTCAATCCGCAACAGGGCTTTATCGGCTGGCGGATCACAAACCGTCGCCTGACCACCGACTGGCCGAAGGCGCCAAGCGTGTCCCGCATGGAGTGGTCTGCCTGCTATCGGCCCTAGCCTACCATGACCTAACCCGCAATGCGCCTCCAGAGGTCTGGATGGCGGTTGACCGGAAAGCCAGGCTCCCCTCGGTGGGCGATCTCGCCATCCGTTTCGTGCGTTTCTCCGGCGCGGCCCTCAATGAAGGCGTCGAGGAGTACCCGATTGAAGGTGTGCCGGTGCGGGTGACTTCCTGCGCCAAGACCGTGGTCGATCTGTTCAAGTACCGGAACAAGCTCGGTCTGACCCTCGCACTCGACGCACTGCGAGATTGTTTACGTAAACAAAAATGTCCAATGGACGAACTATGGAGGTTCGCCATCGTCTGTCGGGCTGAAACGGTCATCCGGCCCTACCTGGAGGCGCTGTCATGAGCCTGACTGTCAGTGACATCATCGACGGCGTTGTCCTCATCGGCTCCCAGTTCAGCGAGCCGATGCGCGTTATCGGCACGCCCAAGACCGGCGACGGCTTCGTCCTGGTCAACCTGGTTGGCACGCGCACCAACACGTTCCGGGGCGGCGTAACGCTCTCGAATCAGGACCTGGCATCCATCCAGATTGAGCGCAAGGAAGCCGTCTTCCAAGGCAAACCGCGGCTGTTCAAACTCGGTCTCGAAGCCATCCGCATCTCGCTGGCCCAGGAATACGATCCTTTCTTCGGCCTTTCCATCTCGCGGGTTGATCCTCTGCCTCACCAACTCGACGCTGTTTACAATCATCTTCTCAAATCCGCCCGCTGCCGTTTTTTGCTGGCCGACGACGCGGGTGCGGGCAAGACCATCATGGCGGGGCTGCTGCTCAAGGAACTCAAGCTGAGGGGCCTCGTGGAGCGCGTGCTGATCGTCTGTCCGGCCAACCTCGCTTTCCAATGGCAGCGCGAAATGGCCGACCGTTTCCAGGAAACCTTCCACATCCTGCGCGGCGGCGATCTCCGGGAGCAGTACGGCGTGAACCTGTGGAACGACAAGCCGCAGATCATCACATCCATGGACCTGGCCAAGCGCAACGAAATCCTGCCGAGCGTCCGCCAAGCCGATGACTGGGACTTGATTATCGTGGACGAAGCCCACCGCATGTCGGCGCGGGACACCGAGCACAAGAGCGAGCGGTACCGCCTGGGTGAGCTTCTGCGCGAAAAGACCGCCCACTTTCTTTTGTTAACAGCCACGCCGCACAAGGGCGACCCGACCAACTTCAGCCTGTTCCTCCAGTTGCTGGACCAGGAAGCCTACGCTGACGTGAAGTCCATCCACGACGCGATGGCTCGCCGTGAGGCGGCCTGCTACCTCCGGCGCACGAAGGAGGTCATGCTCAACTTCCCCAAACCGCAGCCGGATGGCACGTGGAAGGCCGAGAAACTTTTTAAGAAGCGCATCACCCACACGGTCGCGTTCTGCCTAGAAGGCCCGGAGATGGAGCTTTACCAGGCCGTCACCCATTACGTTCAGCGCCAGTCGGCCCGTGCCGCTGAAGCCGGGGATGACCGCCGCGCCCGTGCGGTCGGCTTCATCATGGCCATGTATCAGCGCCGGATGGCCAGCTCCACCCACGCGCTCAAGCAATCGCTCATCCGCCGCCAGAAAGCCCTCAAGCAACTCCTCGAAACTGCCAATCAACTTGGCGACATCCCCATGCCCGACATTCCGTCGCAGGAAGAATGGGATGAAATGGACGATGCCGAGCGCGAAACTAGGGAGCGCGAACTGGAACGCGCCACGCTGGCTCGCCGGAAACCCGACCTGGAAGCCGAACTCAAAGAGATTGCCGAACTGATTGAGCACGCCCAGCACGTCGAGGACGGCGGGCACGAGATCAAACTGCGCCGACTCAAGGATCAACTCACCGAGCAGGGCATTTTCAGCGACCGTAATCTACGCCTGCTACTGTTCACCGAATACAAGGACACTCTGGATTACCTGGTCAACAAGCTGAAGGCGTGGGGACTCACGGTGGGCCAGATTCACGGCAGCATGAAGCCGGGCAGCCGGGACGAAGAAGGCACGCGCCTGTGGGCCGAGCGCAACTTCTGGGACCTCAAAACCCAGGTGCTGGTTGCGACCGAAGCCGCAGGCGAAGGCATCAATTTGCAATGCTGCCATGTCCTGTTCAACTACGACATCCCGTGGAATCCGAACCGGCTGGAGCAGCGCATGGGACGCATCCATCGCTATGGCCAGACCAAGGATTGCCTGATCTTCAATTTCTTCGCACAGAACACCGTCGAAGGCCGCGTGCTCCAAAAGCTCGTGGAGAAGCTCCAGGAGATTCGGGACGCCCTGGATGACGACGCGGTGTTCAACGTCGTGGGCGAGGTCCTGCCGTCGAATCAAATCGAGCGTCTCCTGCGCGATTTCTATGCGGGCAAGCTCAGCGCCAACGACCTCGAAGCGCGGCTGGAAGTCGAAGTGCGCGAGGAGGATTTCCGCCGCATCTGCCAGTCCGCCCTCGAAGGATTGGCGAAGAAGAACCTGAACCTGCCCATGCTGGTCGAACGCCGGGCCTTGGCCCAAGAACGCCGGATCGTCCCGGAGACCGTCGCTCGGTTCTTCGAGGCCAGCGCCAACGAAGTGGGGCTGCCGCTGACGCCGCTGAAAGGCACGGAGCGGGCCTTCACCGTGGGCAAGATTCCCCTCGCGCTCTATGACCAGGCCCGCGCCAAGGACTGGCGGCTGCCCCAGCTTGCCAAGAGCTACGACCGCATCTGCTTCGACCGAAGCGCCTTGGAAGCCGATGCCCGGCTCGAATGGGTCACCCCTGGGCACCCGCTCTTCGAGGCCGTCCGCCGCCAAGTGTGGGACCAGACGCAGCCGCAGCTCCGCCAAGGCGCGGTGTTCTACGAACTGGAGCGCGACCAACCCGCCCTGCTGGAGCTGTTCATCGCCGGGGTCGCCGATGGCGTGGGCAATGTCCTCCATCGCCGCCTGTTCCTAGTCGAGACCAACGCCGATGGCACCCGCCGCCTGCGCGATCCCAGTTACCTGCTCGATCTGATTGTCCCAGAGCGGCAACCTAAGCTCCTGCCGACCCTGGCGTCAGACGATCCGGGCACGCAAACGTTCCTGTTCGAGAAAGCCCTCCAACCCTTCCGGGCCGAGATCGCCGCCGAGCGCCAGCACGAACTGGATCTCATCGAGGCCAGCGTCCGCGCCTGCTTCGATGAGCTTATCAAGAAGCGCGACGCCGTTCTGAGCAAACACCTGGTTGCCCAAGACCAGGGCGATCCTAGCGCCAGCGGCCTGGCTGAATTGGAGGCACAGAAGCTGCACGAACTCCAACGCCGTCGTGACCTCCGCCTGAACGAGCTGGCGCGTCAGCGCAGCCTGTCGCTCCAGGGCGTCGAGCGCATTGGCCTCGCCCTGGTGATGCCTCACCCGGAGCGAAACGTCCCGGCGCACACGCATCTGAAAACCGACCGCGAGACGGAGAAGAAAGCCATCGAGACAGTCATTGCTTACGAGAAGGCACGCGGCTGCAAGGTAGAGGATGTCCAAGATCAGAACCTCGGCTTCGACCTGCGCAGCCTCCACCCAGTGTCGGGCGAGCTGCGGCTGATCGAGGTCAAAGGCATCGGCGCAGCGACCGGAACCATCTTCCTGTCGCCTAACGAAAAGCGCATCGCGGAAGACCGGCGCGATCTTTACTGGCTCTACATCGTCACTCACTGCGATACGACGCCGAAGCTGGAAGAACCGATCAAAGACCCTGCCCGGTTCCCTTGGCACGAGGTCAAGACGGTCGAGCACTACAAACTCGAAGTGAACGCGCTGACGGAGCCAATGCAGTTGAAAGAGGCCCCGCCGTCCTACGGAGGAGAAGCGCCATGACTACCGGGGGACCACAGAATTGGCGCGATGGTATTGACGGCGCAACCCTTCGGATTGCCGAGACGGATCATTCCCCGCTGCGGGTGCTGGCTGGCCCAGGCACGGGTAAGACATTCGCGTTGATGCGTCGGATTCTGCGCCTGATCCAGACCGGCGTGGCCCCGGATAAAATTCTCGTCTCTACGTTCACCCGCACTGCCGCCAAGGATTTGGAGCGGGAACTTAGGCGGCTTGGCGCGGCGGGGATTGAGAACGTGCGGGCAGGCACGCTTCACGCCCTGTGTTTCAGCATTTTGAACCAGGTTGCCGTCCTCGCCATCACCAACCGGACTCCCCGCCCCTTGATGGATTTCGAGACGCGGTTCTTGCTCCAGGATTTGTCAGGCAGCGAATTTGGCGGCGTCCGGGCCTGCAACGAACGCCTCCTAGCATTTAACGCGGCGTGGGCGAGATTGCAGTCCGACGATCCGGGTTGGTTGAAGGATGACACCGACCGCAGGTTCAGCCAGGAGCTGATGCGCTGGCTCAGTTTCCACAAAGCGATGCTCATCGGGGAGTTGATTCCCGTAACGTTAAGTTACCTGCGAAACAATCCGAATTGTCAGGAACGAACTCAATTCCAGCATGTCCTGGTTGACGAATATCAGGATTTGAACCGTGCCGAGCAGCTGCTGCTGGACCTCCTGGCCAGCAACGGCTCCCTCACGGTTATCGGAGACGAGAACCAATCCATCTATGCCTTCAAGTATGCCCACCCGGAAGGCATCGTGGAATTTGGCGATTGCCATGCCAATACCCTGGACGAGAACCTGAGCGAATGCCGCCGCTGTCCGAAGATCGTGGTGCAGATGGCCAACGCTCTCATTTTGAACTCAACCAGCCAGTCACGCCGCCAGCTCGTGCCGTTTCCAAATAATCCCGAAGGCGAAGTCCATATCATCCAGTGGCAAGAAATGGGCCAGGAGGCAGACGGGCTTGCGCGGTTCATCCAATCTCGCGTGGCCAGCGGGTCCGTATCTGCGGGCAGCGTGCTGGTACTGGCCCCACGCAGGCAATTCGGCTACGCCATCCGCAACGCGCTCCGGAAACTCCAAGTTCCAGCCCACAGCTTTTTCAACGAAGAAGAACTCGACGGCAATCCCAAAGAGCTTGCCGAGTGTTCCGCGCAAGAGATGTTCACATTGCTGTGCCTGCTGGTCGATCCAGACGACCGGGTTGCCCTACGGTGTTGGTGCGGCTTTGGCAGCGATTCACTGCGCCAAGTCCCCTGGGCCAAGCTCATGAAGCGTTGCAGTGAAACCGGCCAATCTCCACGCGAACTCCTGGAACAGATTGCTGCCGGTAACGCGACACTGCCGCGTTCGAAGCAGCTTGTTGAGCGATTCAATTTGCTAAAACAGCGCCTGGCAAGTCTGGCGGGACTGAGCGGCCAGCGCTTGGTGGACGCGCTGTATCCTGACGGCCAAGATTGGGCGGAGCCGTTTCGTGCGTTGGCCGGTTCCATTGGCCAGCCGGACTACGATGCTCTGGCCCTAGTTCAGCACCTGCGCTCTGGAATCACCCAGCCGGAGCTGCCGACTGACGTGGATTATGTGCGCGTGATGAGCCTTCACAAGTCCAAGGGCCTGACTGCCGATCTGGTTGTCGTGACGGGGTTGCTCGAAGGTCTGATGCCGCATATCGATCAGAATCAACCGCTGGCGGATCAGGAAAAGGCTTTGGAGGAACAGCGCCGGTTGTTCTATGTGGCCATCACGCGGTGCCGACAGACCCTGGTGCTGTCCAACGTCAACTACCTGCCACGCGACCAGGCTCATAAGATGCGCGCCAAGGTTGGTCGGGGCGGCACGCAAAGCTACGCTCCTACCATCGCCTCTCGATTTTTTGATCAGCTCGGCAATCATCGCCCCAGCCCTGTTTCGGGGCAACAGTTCCTTTCAACAACTTTGCCTGCTCAAACTGCATGATTCCCCCCACTTGCAAACGACTCATTGAGGTTGATTTCCCCATCGCCAAGGTCAGCGAGCACTCGGCGCGGGAGAAATCCATCCGGCACGGGCACCCGTCCACGTTGCATTTGTGGTGGGCGCGGCGTCCGCTGGCGGCGTGCCGGGCGGTGCTGCTGGGGCTGCTGCTTCCTGCGCCGACCGAACGGGATTGTCCGGCTGACTTCAAATCCAAGGCGCGGGAGCTGTTGCAGAAGCGGCATCGCAAACCGCTGGCGACCGACCAGGAGTTGCAGGATGACCTGCTGGCCTTCATCGGCGAATTTGCCGATTGGGACAACGCCAGCAACGCGCTTTACCTGGAAATCGGACGTGGGCTGGTTAAAGCCGCTCATCCCGAAGAAACGCCGGTGGTGGTGGACCCGTTTGCAGGCGGCGGCTCCATTCCGCTGGAGGCGCTGCGGCTCGGCTGCGAAGCCTTTGCCAGCGATCTCAATCCGGTTGCCTGCCTCATCCTCAAAACCCTCCTCGAAGACATCCCGCGCTACGGCAATGCGGAGTTTCGATTCAAGAAACCACCAATGGACACGAATAAACACGAATCGGAAAAGGGAAAAACCATTGGTGTCCATTCGCCTGCCTGTGCGTTGCACGCAGACAGGTGTTCATTCGTGGTCAAAGAAGAGGGGGATGAAGTTGTCATCCACGGGCTGGCCAACGCCTTGCGCTATGTCGGCCAGCAGGTGAAGGAAGCGGCGGAGAAGGAACTCGCCCAGTTCTATCCACCGGACCCAGATGGCAGTCGTCCAATCGCCTACTTGTGGGCAAGGACGGTGCGCTGCGAAGCCGTCGGCTGCGGCGCGGAGATTCCCTTGGTGCGGTCGTTTTGGTTGAGTAAGAAAGCAGGGCGCAAACGGGCGCTGCGTTATCATGTTCATCGAAACAGCGGTAAGCCGCCGCATCTTATCTTTGAAGTTTTCGAGCCGAAAAATGAAGATGATATTCCTGCTGGCACTGTGGCACGAGCAAACGCGACCTGCCCATGCTGTCACACTGTGTTGCCCGCCGCTCGCGTTCGCGCTCAACTTACAGCGCAACGCGGTGGCGCGGACGTGCAATTCGACTCCAAAGAAAATCGCATTGGTGGTGCAATGCTGCTTGCCATAGTCGCGCTGCGGGATAGTTCCGCAGGACGTCTTTACCGGCTGCCGACACCGCAGGACTATGCCGTGGTTTGCGCCGCCCAGAAAGCCCTCGCCAAATGTCCCAAGGATTTTGTGCCTGATGAACCAATACACCAGGACAACCGTGGTAATTTTTGGGTCGTTTCTTACGGCCCGACTAGTTTTGCCGACCTTTTTAGCGCTCGGCAAAAACTTGCACTGGTAATCCTCTGCGAGGCGATTCGGAAGTTATGGACAAACGAGGGGACGAGGGGCTTGGCAGAACTCCTATCCCTCGCTATAAGTAGATATGCGGATGGTAATGCTGCTATTTCCACATGGCTTGCGTCATACGAAAAAATCCAGCATGTCTTTTCTCGGCAGGCTTTACCTATGGTTTGGGATTATGCTGAAGCCAATCCATTCTCCGGCTCGACCAAAGGACTCGACAGCGCCCTCGACTTTCTCGGAGATTTTGTCTCTGCACAGGAGCCGCTTCGAGGCGCGTGTGGCAGTGCTCAACAATCCGACGCTGCGGAACACTCCTTACCGGACGCTGCGAGTAGTGTGTGGTTCACCGACCCGCCGTATTATGACTCCGTGGCCTATTCTGGGTTGTCAGATTTCTTTTTCGTTTGGTTGAAGCGTATGCTTCCGAAGCACCCGCTTCTCCGCAATCCATTCGATTCTGACAGCCCAGTCACGCCGAAAGGCAGAGAGTTAATAGTGGACACACGCGACCTGAATGGTGGCGTGCATACACCTGATTTCTATGAACGCGGGATGGCCACAGCTTTTGCCGAAGGTCGCCGCGTGCTTAAAACAGACGGCATCGGCTGCGTTGTATTCGCGCACAAAACTACTGAGGGTTGGGAAGCCCTCCTTTCGGGTCTCAACCGTAGTAGGTGGACAGTAACTGCATCGTGGCCGCTCGTTACGGAGGCGGCGAATAGACTAAGAGCCTTCGATTCAGCAGCGCTCGCAACGAGCATCCATCTTGTTTGCCGTCCGCGCCCCGCTGATGCAGGCATTGGCGATTGGAGCGAAGTGAAAAGTGCGATGGAAAAGCGGATTCGGGAATGGCTGCCTACGCTGGTCAAGCACGGGGTTCGCGGCGCGGATGCCATCTTCTCCTGCCTTGGCCCGGCGCTGGAATCCTACAGCCGTTATGACAAGGTGCTGACCGCTGCCGACCGCGAAGTGCCATTGGGAGGGAACCCCGACGCTACCGAACCGCACGAGCGAGGCTTTCTTGCCTACGTGTTTGAGGCTGTGTCCAAGGAAGCCCTGCGCCAAGTGTTGGGTGACCTGCCTGCCGCGCCTGCCTGCGCGGGGCACGCAGACAGGCCAAGCGGGAGCGCGGCGCAGGCGGGTGCCGATACGGAAGGGTTCGAGGAAGACGCTCGTTTGACGGCGCTGTTTCTTTGGACATTGCAGACGACGAAGACCAACGGCAATGGTGGAAAGGGAGAAGGGGCTGGAAAGGCGGAAGGGAAAAGGGAGAAGGGAGAAACTGAAATGGCGGAGGACGAGGAAGATGAGGAGATGCCGAAGAAGAAGGTGAAGGCCGGTTACGCGATGCCGTTCGATACTTTCATCCGCATCACCCGCCCGATGGGCATCCACTACCCGGCCCTGGAAGGCCGCGTGCTGGAAATCGAAAAGGGTATTGTGCGCCTGCTGCCGGTGCGAGAGCGGAGCGAGCAATTGCTGGGCGAAGCCGCCACGCGCCCCGGCATCCAGATCAGCCTCGAAGACGTTCAGCAAATGGAACTGGGCCTCTTGGTGAAGCGTCAGGAGGATTCCGCGATGTTGGCCAAGTCCAAGCGCGGCCAGAAGGGTAAAACCGCGCCTCCCGGCCAAGCTCAGACGGAAGACGCTTTCACCACGCTGGACCGCATCCACCGCGCCATGCTGCTGTTCAGCTTGGGCCGAAGCACCCTGCTTCGCCAAGTGCTGGAAACCGAAATGCGCCAAGGCAATCGCTTCGAGCGCCTGGCCCTGGCCTTGAACGCCCTTTACCCCGATGGCAGCGACGAGCGCCGGATGCTCGAAGGCGTGCAATCGGCGATGCGGGGAGTGAAATAGAAAGGAACAAATCAATGAACGCTAAAAACGAAACAAGTAATGAGCCAAAAGCTAAGCCTGACGATCTGCGAGCAGAATACACTGCATTGTGTCAATTTTACGGACAGGTCATCGGCTTCAGATTCACAGCAGCTACAATCTACTTCGCTGGCATCGCCTTCATCATGCAGTCGGGGCTTTCCAACTCCAAGTTGTTTTTGATGATGCTCTTTAGCATTGGCATGTGGGTAGTCGAAGTCAGGAACAGGGGGATATATTACATCCTCGGAGCGCGTGCCGTACAGATCGAGCGAGATCACTGGGGATATAAAGATAAAACAGCATACCATCCGTTGTTCCAGAGAATGTTTCGACCAGATGACCTTGCGAGTGAACATGCTCCTAAACCGACTCCTGATCCTGTGAGACTCTTATGGTTCTATATTCCTAAGCCACCTCAATGGGTTGCAAGACTCTTGTCGCACACAATGGGCTTCGATCTAGTATATTTAGGCATAATCGGATTCTCAATTTGGCATCTGGGATTGCGGGATGTTCTTATTCGCCTCTTTTAATCGTTTAATACTCAACTCTTAAAAAGGCCAACATGGAACCGTGGTACAAGATTGTCCTTCCCCGTCAGGAACTGCGCGAAGGCCGGTCGCTTGACCCGAAGGAGTTCGCCGTCCATCTGGAGCGGGTGGTCGCAGGCACCGCGCCCCGCGACTACGTGGAGCCGGAGAAATTCTTCTCTCGCAATTACTTTTCCAAAGCCCTGGTGGACTACTGCGGCATGGTGCTGCGCCGGTTGAACGGCGAGACCATGAACACAGCGTCGGTGATGTCGCTCATCACGCAGTTCGGCGGCGGCAAGACGCACACCTTGACCGCGCTCTACCACTTGTGCTCGAACGGAGCCAAGGCGAAGAACTTCCCCGGGGTCGCCGAGATGATGCGGACGGTGGGATTGAAGAACATCCCGGAAGCCAAAATCGCGGTATTCGTTGGCAATTCTTGGGACGCCTCGCCGGGGCGCGAAACGCCCTGGATGGAGATTGCCGACCAGTTGGCCGGTGACGCCGGGCGGAGGCTGTTCGACCAGCCGAAGAAGGCTCCTGGCGACAAAAAGCTGGGCGACCTGATTCGCTTGGCGGGCAAGCCGGTGCTGATCCTGTTCGACGAGACGCTAAATTACCTGGGCCGGTATCCCGAACAGGCCACGGCGTTCCACTCGTTCATGCAGAACATCACCACAGCGCTGACCTCCGCGCAGAACGCGGTTGGCATCTTCAGCTTGCCTGCGTCGCCCACGGAGATGACGGAAGATTTGCGCGAGTGGCAGGACAAACTGACCAAGGTGGTCGGGCGCGTGGGCAAAGACCTCGTGGCAAATGACGCCTCCGAGGTCAGCGAGATCGTGCGGCGGCGGCTGTTTGAGAACCCTGGCCGGGACAGTATGCGGAAAGCCGTGGCGCGGCAGTTTGCCCGTTGGGTGTTCGAGCGCCGTGACCGCCTGCCAGCTGAATGGGGTCAATTGTCGGAGGACCAGATTCGCGCCCAATTCGAGTCCTGCTATCCGTTCCACCCTTCCACCCTGACGGTCTTCCAGCGGAAATGGCAGGCCCTGGCGCAGTTTCAGCAGACCCGCACCACGCTGGCGATGCTGGGCATGTGGATTTCGTGCGCCTACCGCGAGGGCTACGGCAGCGCCCGGCGCGAGCCGCTGCTCACGCTTGGTTCCGCGCCATTGGGCGACCGGGAGTTTCTGTCAGCGGTGCTGCGCCAGATGGGAGAGCAGCGCCTCCAGGCTGCGATTCAGGCGGACATCTCGGCTCCGAGCGGCCAGCCGCCGTCCCACGCCGAGACGCTGGACGAGGAGCAGGCGGACAGTGTGGGCAAGACCTCGCTCCACCGTCGCGTGGCGACCACCCTGTTCTTCGAGTCCTGCGGCGGGCAGACGGACAAGTCGGCCCACCTGCCGGAGCTTTACTTCGCGGTGGGCGACCCGGACACCGAGACCACGCTCATCCACACGGCGGTCCAAAACCTGGAGCGACGCTGCTACTTCCTCCGGCCCGTGGGTGTGGACGGCTGGCGCTTCGGGCATGTCCCGACGCTGAAGAAAGTCCACGCCGACCGGAAACAGGCGCTCGATCCAGATGATGTGCAACGAAATGTCGTCGAGCTGGTGAAGACGGTGTTCAAGAACGGGGTGGAAATCCACCTATCGCTGTTCCCGAAGGACTCAACGGACGTGCTCGATCAGGCGATGCTGACGCTGGCAGTGATGCGGCCTGACGAGGCTTGGGATGGCACCGAGGAATCTACCCTCTACCAGCGTATCGTGGAATGGACCCGCAAGTGCGGCCAGTCGTCCCGGCAGAATCCGGGCGGGGTGTTATGGCTGGTGTGCGAGAGTGGCGGGCTGCTGCGGTCGGGGTGCGAGGAGCTGATGGCCTGGCAGGCGGTCGCCGAGGACGCCAATCGCGGATTGCTCGGCGACCTGGAGTCGGACGACTTGAAGCGCATCCAGCGCGAGCTGTCGGGTGCCAAGTCGCAAATCGAGGAGCGGGTATGGAGCAGCTACAACCACCTGCTGCTTTGGGACGCCAGCCAAGGCAAGCTGAAGGACGTGGCCCTGGGCCACCTCCACCCCAGCGAGGCCAAGAGCATCACGTCGGCGATCCTGGCGCGGCTGCGGCACGATAGCCTGTTGAGCCGGGAGATCGGGGCGTCCTACATCGAGCGCAACTGGCCTCCGGCACTCAAGGAGTCCGGCATCTGGCCGTTGGCCAGCCTGAAGGCGGCGTTCTTCCAAGGCTACTTCACGCGGCTGGAAAAGGCCGAGGACGCGCTGCGCCAGACCATTGCGCGGGCGGTCAGCCAGGGAACGCTCGGCCTGGCCTGCGGCAAGGACGCCAACCAGTTCGATCGGGTATGGTTCAAGGAGCCGGTCGAGGTGCAAGACATCACGTTCGACTACGAGACTTACCTGCTGACGGCGAAGAAGGCGAAGGCGCTGAAGGAAGGGGGCGCTGAACCGCCCATAGCAGGGCAGCCGACGACACCCCCAACCAAGCCCGCGGTGGTCAGCCCGCCGCCAGAGTTGCCGCTTGGCCAGACACCCGGCCAACCGCCGACTGAGCCGTCTTCACCGGTGGTATTCTGGCAGGGTCAGTTGAAACGGGAGCAGTGGAATCTGCTCAGCCTGAAAGTGCTCACCCGTCTGGCCCAGGCTGAGGACGTGGAGATCGAGGTCAAGGTCCGGGCCAAGCTCAAGGAGGCACAGACTATGGACCAGTTGAACGCCGCCCTGAAGGAAATGGGTATCAGCCAGATGTTCAAGCGGGAGTAGGTCGTCTATGGGCTATGCAAAATACAAAGAAGACATCGAGCGAACTTATTCACAGAACATCTTTGGGACATGGCTCGACTTCCAGGTTGCGCCGCCAGTCCCGCACCACCGTTGCCCATTCTGTTTGTTCGAGACCACCGCCAGGGACCAGCTCGAAACCCACCTACTCGAGGAACACCGAGATGCTGCCATCTTCTTGGAGCACAACGACCGCATCGTGCCTGAGCGCGCCGTGTTCCGCTTGCGGCCTGTCCATTTAAAAGTGCGGTGCCCTGCGTTGCCCAACGGCATTCGAGTGTCGGTCATATCGAGGTCGCGCCCTCGTGGAGAGAAGCGTTTCAGTGATGGTCAACTCCTTACCATCACGCCTTCCGATGAGGAGATCGTGGTGCTCGTGCTTGGCATCGATGTCTTCAAGTGCGAATACGTCATCTCCTTCAAGAAGCAGGTCTTTCAGGCCCGGCTCACGCCATACGTGATAGAGCGCGTCAGCCAGGCCAACACCAGCATCGGCACCTGGACCTGGCCTGACATGGAGCGATTCGAGTTAGACTTGATGAAGGAACCGGGCTTGAGCGCGGACGAGGAGCGGCATCGGCTGGCGATCTATGAGTATTATCTGGGCCTTTGGCTGGAACAGAACCAGAAAGCGCAATATGCGCGGCATTTGGAGAAGTCCTTCGAGGTCTTGAGGGATTTTGACGACCCGCTGGCTCTGCTCATCAGCAGCTACTTCCTGTATCGCGTAAACTCCTTTGAGAGCATTTCACCGCGCCTACCTTTTCCCTGCCTGCGCCGGGTTGCGGCGTTCTTCGGAACCGCTGGGCGCGATGTGGATGCGGGCGCCTCGGTGTCCGGCTCCGATGCTGGGCAGGAGTTCGTGCCATGCGAGATCGCCATTGCCGATGGCGATGCGGCCATCTTCGACTCAGTGTCCGCTGTGCTTGATGGAAACGAACAGGAGGCGCTCCGGGGATGCGACACGGCAGAACGAAGGCTCACCCCAGGCGACGACCAAGCCCATAACCGTTTGTGGTTTCTGCGCTACCGGGTATTACGGGGGCTGGGCCTGTCAGCCGAAGCGCGGTTTTTCGCTCAACGACTCGCCCATTGCACGGTGGAGTCGTTCAGAAAAGAGGCAGACAGCTTTTTGAGAGGTTCTTGAGCACTATGGACGTGACACACCAAACCAGTTTCGACGCACTGCTCCAAGCCGTTAAATCGAAAGCGCCTGGATCGTTGAAGACGGCTGACATCAAGCGGCTCCTGAAGGCTACAGGGAAAAGGCCAACCGAAACTCAGGCGAACCAGATCGCAGACATGATAGCCGCTTCACCGAGGAACCATGCGCTGGTTTACGACCTCCTCTGCGATCTGGAAACATCGGCCAAGCCAAACCCCAAAGTGGTCATGCTGAAACCGGCCCTGTGGCGGATCGCGCTATCGTGGTTCAGCAGTCCGCCGCCTGCGGGACAGGAATTGGAACCGATGTTGGCATGGCTGCGGTCACAGTGTGAGCGCCCTGCGGACGATAGGCCAGTTAGCGGTGACCGGATCAGGGGAGTGTTGTTAGCGCTGATCGCGTTGTATCGCAGCCCCGACACCTTTCTCAAATGCCTCCGAGAGATCGGGCCATTCATGGGCGAGGCTCTGAAACTGGTGGATAAGAAACGGGCACCCCGACACGATTCGAAGAGCGGGTTCGTCATGCAGTACCTCGCGCGGGCGCTCTATGCGGCAGGAAAAGGCGGGCATCCGAAACTCGCCAAAGTGGTGGAAATCGTTTCGACCGTTGAGACCGTGATGACTCACTTGCGGGAGAAGGAATCGACCGCCGACGCGGCGATCAGGAAGTTGGAGCAACTCGAGGGGGCGTTGACTGAGCAACGGCGGATCAACAGCGAGCAGGCCGAGACCATCCGAAAGATGGAACGCGAAAAGGAGCAGATGCAAACGCAGATGAACGAGCTGACCGCTGAGGTCTCCAAATGGAAGCAGTTGCATGAGCAGGCCGTCAGCCACACCGGTTCGGCGGTTGCCGAGGGTAGCAAGACGCTCTTGAATGATCTCAGTTCCAAGATACGGCCAAAACTCGGCGATGCCCGGCTTTACGTCAACAGACCCACACCCGCCGTAGATCAAGTGTTGCGCCTGCTCGGCGAGATTGAAGAAGTCTTGGGAACCAAGGAGGACCAACCATGAAGGGCTTTGGCATCGACTTTGGCACGACCAATTCCCTGATCGCGTATTTCAACCCTGAAATCGCGCGGGAACCGGGCGCTTTCATGGATGCCGGGCGTCCCCATCCATCGCTGGTGTGGTATAAGCCGGACTCGAACCAACCAGTCGTTGGGTGGGAGGCCCGCAAGCAGATGCACCAGGCGGAGAACCTTATGGGCCACTGCTTCGTTCATTCCGTCAAGCGATTGATGGCCGAGGAGCGTGAGGTTCCTATTATCGGGACGATGCGCAAGCCTGCCAGGGAAGTTGCCGCTGACATTCTCTCCCACCTTCTGGGCCACGCACGGAGGACGCTGCCCGCCGCCGCCGCGGGCTTGGACTCCTGCGTGGCAACCGTGCCGGTGAACTCAAGTGGGCGTTACCGGAGAGAATTGCGGCGCGCGGTTGAACTGGCTGGGTTGCATGTCGAGAGTTTCACTCATGAGCCGTTTGCTGCGGTGTTCGGGTGGTTCTTCGCTCAAAAGACCGATCTCCATCACCTTCCTGCGACCAAGGTGCTGGTGTTCGACTGGGGCGGCGGCACCTTGGACATCACACTGGTTCAGGTTCAAGACGGTCGCATTTTCGAGCTGGGCAACTCAAACCTAGAGCACTGCGCGGGCAACGAGTTCACCGATAAACTCACCGGCCTCGTCAGAGACAAGTTTGTAAAGCGGACGGGATTGACGGTGGACAAACTTATTCTGGACGCCGAAGCCAAAGATCGCGTGTGGGTCAACGTCGAGGACGCAAAAATCAAGTTGAGCGAACAGACTAGTGCCCGGGTGAATGTTCCGAACTACAGCTGCCAGGGTGGAAACATTTACGACCTGTCGGAAAGTGTCGGTCGCCAAGAATACGAGGAGCGGATCAAGCCGGATGTAGATTTGGCCAAGGCCAAGGTTTACGAATGCCTGCACCGAGCGGGCGTCGAGGCTGCCTCGGTGGACCTGGTGCTTCTAATCGGCGGCACATCGCGCACCCCGCTTGTCCACCAGATGATGCACGAGGTCTTCGTGACCAAGGTCGTGCCGGTCAAAGATGCCGACTCGATCATCGCCAAGGGCGCGGCAGTGATTGCAGCCCACAAATGGAAGCCCTATCTCGTCAAGCCGGTGACCGTCAAGTTGGCGGACAAGAGTTTTCTGCCGTTATTCAAGCACGGCCAGACCTTGGCGGCACCGCTCGCGTCGAAATCGTTCACCTTCTACTGCATAGACGGCCGCAACGGCAGCGCCCATCTCCTGTTCTACGAGCAGCAGCGACCCCACGACGCCGCAATCCAGAAAAGCTTGAACTGCAACATGTCGGTGCCAACCGCGCAGACCGTTCGCTCAGTCTCGGACCTGGACAGGATCATGGTGAATGCCTACGTGACGCAGGACTTAACCATCCAGGTCGAAGCCATGAGCAGTTCCCAGGGCAAAAAGGAAAGCGTCGAAATCCAAGACATCTGCTATGGACTCGAAATCGCCTGACGCCAATCTGGATTCAAACATCTACCTCGCCTCGAACGTGTGGACGCGCCCTGACGGAGAGGAGCCGTTTCCCTATGAGGCTGTGGAACATGTGCCGGGTGACTTGCGAGTTCAGTTTTTTGATGCCTCTCTCGACAAACGGATCATTGCCCTGATTCTCAACAAGAGGCAGCAGGAGGAACTGACAGCATACCTGTTCTGGCTGCCACACGGAGCCGAGGTCAAACTGACGACGATCACGCCTCGGAAACCTGATCCCGGCAAGGGGTAATAGACTTTGTGGCCCCATAACATGATTACACAAGCCACACCGAAGCTGACAAAGGCTGATTTTGACGCCGAACCGTGGGAGCAAGTGCTGGATGCGGCAAAGGAGCCGACCTGTTTTGAGTTTTGCGGACTGCTGAAGGCGAAGATTGACCAGTGCAGGGCGGATGGCCAGGACAGGAAAGCGCAAATCTACCTGCTGCTGCACGCAGTGGCATCGCTCTATCCATCAGGGGGCGCAAGTGCGAAGCCCTTTCGTCCGGCTGTGGACTTCTCGCCTGCTTTTCGTAGCGTATCACTGGACGACTTCGGATCGGACGAAGTGGCCGTCCTGGCGGATGTGGCTCCCGACATCAAAGACCCTGAGTTCCGGGCGCGTGTGGCCGACGTGGCCTGGGTGCTCGGACGGAACTACAAGATGGCCCGTCTGGCGATCCCGGCCTACGTGGACTCGGCTATCCGACTTGAAGGCTCGGCGCGGTTTCCTGTCTTCACGGAGCGGCTTCATCGGGCAGTTCAGTTGGCACTGATGGTACGTCAAGGCGACGCCGCGCTGCTGGCGTCCGTGACGAGCGAAATCGAGAAGATCGTTCAGAAACGCGCACCAACGGAAACGAAATGGTCTTGTGCCGATCTGATGCGGCTCCTCATCCAGGCCGAGGCCGGGGACACCACAAAGTATGCGGCCATGTGCGAAACACTGGCCTTGCAGGCTGAGGGACGGCAGGACTGGGCCGTGGCCCGCACCTACTGGAGACGCAAGGCCGAGTGGCACCGGTTGGCCAAAAATGCCGAAGCCGAGGACGATGCCTGCGTGAAGGCCGCTGAGACCTACGTCGGCGAGGCTGAATCGGCGTTGAGGCGTCCTACGCCCAGTCATGGGGCTTGTGCCGGGCTTTTGATGCGGGCAGTCGAAGCGTTGCGGAAAATACGGGGCACGAAAGCGCGGGTGGATGAACTCCACGAGCGCATCCTTAAGGAGCAGGAGTTGATCGTAGCCAACGAAACCACGACCCACCACGTTTCCACCGACATCTCCGAGATCATCGCTGAGACTTTGGATGCGTTTCGGTCGAAGCCGCTGGACCAAGTGCTTTTGGGACTTGCGATGATCGGCGCTCCTCCAAGCGTTGCCAGCCTACGATCTTCCGCTGAGAAATCCATGCGGACCAACATCTGGTTGCAGATCATCCCCTCGGTGTATGTGACCCAACAGGGCAAGCACCTGGCCGAGAAGCCGAGCGTGATAGAGGGCGACAAAAAGAGTCAGGACTTGTGCCTCAAAGCGGAGATGATGCAGCAGATCAAGTGGCATCACGGTCTGATGGTGTCCGGCAGGATCAAGCCTGCCTTACAGGTCATCAACTCCGAGCACTTCGTTCGCCTTCAAGACCTGGAGTTCCTTGTCCGCGACAACCCGTTCGTGCCAGCCGGGAGGGAGCCAATTTTCATCCGGGGCCTGTTCGCTGGGCTGAGTGGTGACTTTCTCGTCGCATCCTCCTTGCTGGTGCCGCAGGTCGAGAACTCGCTCCGGCACCTTCTCTATCACTACGCTGGGGAAGCACGAACCTCGAAGCTCAAGGACGATCTCACGCAGCCTGAACGGGACTTGAACGAATTGCTCTACCGCGACGACGTGAAGCGGATTATCGGCGCAGACCTGCTGTTTGACCTGCAAAGTCTCCTAGTGGAACCAGGATTCGGGGCCAACCTTCGGAACCAGCTCGCCCACGGCCTGATGGATGTTGACCAGTTCTACGGGGACGAAGCCGTCTATGTTTGGTGGTTGATATGGCGCATCTGCTGTGTGCCAAGTCTGATGCGGATGCAGAAGGAGGCTGCAAAGGGAAGCCAGATCAAGGCCGGTGCCGCTGCGCCGCCAGATGAGCGGCAGGCCGGAGGGTCGAGTTGATTGCGAACCATGGCAATCCAGTCGCTTAGCGAAGTCCAGTTGAGAGAGATTGCAAATCTCCTAGAGGGGGAGGTCACGCACAAGGTCTTGACCGGCGCCTTCCCTGACTGCGGCCTGACCGAAGGCCGAACCGTTGAGAGCGAAAATCCGAAGTGACAACGAATTGTGGTCACCCTTGGTGATCGGCAACGTCACGACGGTTGTGGCAACAATGCCGGGGTCTTCATCTAGGCGGTGATGAATCCTGTGCGCTTGGCAGGTCAGCAGGCGCAATTCAACGACCTGCGCCAGCGTTTGAACGAGGTGCTGGCGTTTGTGGGTTTGAGCGTTGGCGAAGACAGCAAGCTCAGACCAGCACAGCAGGCCCGAACCCTCAGCGAAGCGGCAGAACGAGCCGTACGCCTGCCGAAGGCACTCAACGACCGGCGCGTTCACCCAGGCTTGTTGAAATTCTGCTGTGAGGAATTGCTTCAGGACAATTACTTCCACGCCGTGTTCGAGACAACCAAGAGCGTGGCGGATAAGGTCCGGGACAAGACTGGCCTTGGGACCGATGGCGCGGAGTTGGTGGAACAAGCCTCAGGCCTCCTGATCTGGCATCGTGAGGGCGGGCGGGTGGTGGAAAACCGCTGAACCCAAAAACGGCCTTCAGGACTGGTGCGGACGGGCCATCTGGGACTTGCCAAACCAGCCCGGAGGTGCCAACAGTTTGAGGCATGCCTCAACTGCAATTGCCTGTGTTTCCTGTCGGCACGACCGCCATCACCCCAGAACTGGCCTTTGAGCGTCGGGAGGACCAAGTGGTGTACTTCAATGGCCATCTGCCGGTCTTCACGCACGGGACGAAGGACCTCGCCAGTTTTCGCTTTTTCACGACGCAGCTCATCGTCAATGGCACGGCCAGCCAGGGACAGATCGTCAAAGCGTTTGGGGTGCCGCTGACGACGGTCAAGCGCTGTTGTCGGCTGTATCGAGAGCGGGGCGCCAGTGCTTTTTTCAAGCCGCCGGCCCGACGGCAGGGTCATCGGCTGACGCCGGAGAAACTGGCGGAGGCACAGGGGTTGCTGGATGAGGGAAAGACGGTTCCGGCTATCAGCGCCCAGTTGGGGATATTAGCTACCACGCTGCACAAGGCCATCGATGACGGGCGGCTGAAAGGGTTAAAAAAAAAAGACCCGGGCACGCCGGGGGAGTGTGCCCCATAAGCGCTAACTTTAGAAATGATCGAAGGAATCGACTAACCAAACTCGCTGATTCCTGCGTTTACGCGGGCGCTCTGCCAAGAGTCGCACCAATCGCTTGCCCTCCTTGATCAACCGGCTTGGCCGTAGAGGTA
>JAAYVR010000290.1 GCA_012517065.1 Verrucomicrobiota bacterium
ACATTTGTATTTCCGCCGGTGCGCATTGTTCAGAGCATCTACGGTGCGAAGCCGTAACCGGAAGAACCGTGTGCGGGAAAACCGCTCGCACGGGTCTGTGGGGGAGCCGGTGGGAGACCACCGGCTCTACCCGGATCGGCGTCCGGGGGTTCCTCCGCAGACTTCGGTAACCGAGGATTGGAACAAGGGACAATCTGCAGAGCACGCCGCAATTCGGGGGCAAAACCCAAACTGCGAGCCTGTCACTTTATCCAACTCACCCCCAAAAGATTGTGCTGCTTTGACCGCCTTAATTGCTGCCAGAGAAGCAGATACAGAGAAACTGACGGGACTCGCGGCGTGAGAATCTGCGCGAAAATGGATGATTTTTCAATATGACAATGCAGCCCGGCTTGGTTGACAGCGATCGTCGGGGAGCCGCAGCCGCCTGGGCACCGGTGGTCGGGTAACTTTGGTTCCGACCAGGCCGGGCTGCTGAATAGGCGGGCTCAGCCTTCAGCGTTTTACGACCGGGAGTATTAGTGCTGAAGCCCTTGTACCCCCGGTCCAGACGGTGTTCTGCGCGGACTGCACGCGGTCGCTGCTTCGGAATGGGAGGCCTGTGTTCGGATTGGGATCGTAGCCGGGTGAGGAACTCGATGTGATGTGGACGCGCAGCTTATGGCCGCGGTTGAAGACGATGCTTGTGGACCAGAGGTTGATATCAAAGAGGTAAGAGCGTCCGGGCTTCATAAAATCTTCCCGATCGAAGCCTCGTCTGTGCCGTGCGCGGAGTTGTCCTTCGCAGATATTGAATGATCGCCCGTCGGGATAAACATCACAGAGTCGTACAAACCAATCAGTGTCTGGGGCGTCGCTGGATGCCCACAATCGGCACCGGACGGGGCCAGTGACTTCGAGAGGCTTGGCGAGGGGTTCGCTTGTGAAAACGAGCACATCAGAACGGGATTCAATCTCACGCTGGTCTTTTGGTCCTGCTGGGATTGTCAACTGTGGTCCGCCTATTGTTGGCGCAGGGTTACGCGGGTCATACGTGTAAGTAAGTGACCGGGTATGACTTGGTTTGGATTGGCTGATGGTTCTGACTTCGGCGTTTAAGTAATAAGCGGTGGCTTTTGAAGGTTCTGGCGGCCAACCGGATGCTGTTCGCCAGACGTTTCCCGGGGCGTTTGGATCGCTGACGTCGCCCATGACGTAGTAGGTGACGGTTGGCTCGCGTTCGACGCCGTTGGTGATGCCGCGGAGGTGATGATCGACCCACTTCCAAAAATCGTGGGAAACGCCGGGCGGTTTTTTGCCGTTTGGGAATGTCAACTCGCCGGCTGTGTCGGTAAGGACGCCATGTGTCCATGGACCCATGACGAGACGTTGGCGACCGCGTGCCATTGGGCCGCCTTTGTGTTGATACCCGATGAATGAATCGATGGTGCCCTGTGCGAATATGTCAAACCATCCGCCGATATGAATTGCCGCGGTGTTCACCATGTGGAATCTGCGGTTCAACTCGCGTTCGCGCCAATACGCGTCGTGGTTCGGGTGCGAGGTCCAAAGCGCCAGCGCATTTGTGCTGAACTTGCTGATCCGCAGCCAATCTTCAATCATCGATTTCTTGAACACGCCTCCGGGATAGACAGCGTCGTGATAAAGGCTTGGCGCGCCAACTGTGATATGCTGACAAGCGACGTTGGTAGTGCCCGTCCCCGCAAGAAGCAATTGGGTGATCCCGACCGCAGACCCGCCGAAAGTCCCGATTCGGCCGTTGCACCATGACTGTTTAAGCAACCATTGCACAGTGTCGAATCCATCGGCCAATCGCTCCCACCCATCTGTCTCGAAGGGGAGGTTTTCGCCCTCCGAAGCGAACCGTCCTCGTGTGTCCTGAACGACGACGGCGTAACCGCGCCGCGCGCCGTCCGCGCCAAACGCCGCAACACCATCCTTGTTGTAAGGCGTTCGAACCAGCACGGTCGGGAACGGGCCATCGCCGGTCGGGAGGTGAACGTCTGTTGCAAGGCGAACGCCATCGCGCATTGCAACCATGAAAGTCTGTTTTGCGGGATCGGCAGCGCGAACTGCGGTGCAAATCGCGTGTGCAATTGAACAGGCGAGCCAGACCCGGAGAAGGACATGAAGGCAACGTTTCATTTCGCCGCTTTTTATGCCGCTGTGGCAGCCCAATTGAAAGAAAGAATTAGCCCGCATATTTCATACCCTGAGCAGTCTGCGAAACGGGTGTCTTCAAGCAACCAAGGAATATGCGGGCCCCGGGAATTTCACCGGAGTGAAGCTTTGGGTGTCTTGGGCTGGTCAAGCGGTGAGATTTCCGGGTTAGGGTATTGCTATCGCTTCTGTTTGTGTTGGCGAATCAATGCTGCGGCGTGTTGTCGCGCTGCCTCTGTTTGGCCGCCGAACATGCGCGCCAGTTCAATCAGTTGTTCATCCGGATTCAGAAGGCGCATTGTTGAGACTGTGCGCCCGGCGCGGACTTCCTTTTCGACGACAAAATGCGCAGTGGCGGCGGCAGCAACTTGGGGCAGATGCGTGATACAAAAGACCTGGCGATGATTGGCAATCTGCCGGAGTTTCCGACCGACTGCGTTGGCAGTTTCCCCGCCGATGTTGGCATCGACCTCGTCGAACATTAGGACGGGGATTTCATCATGAGCGGCCAAGACTGTCTTGAGCGCGAGCATGACGCGAGCCATTTCCCCGGAGGACGCTATTGCACGAAGCGGGCGCGGTGGTTCGCCGGGGTTGGGTGCAAATATGAATTCGACAGTGTCAATCCCGGTCGCCGAGGGCTGCGCGATTTGGCGTTGTGCGCTTTCGGCGGAGACCTGATTGTGTTCAAGGCTTACGATCTGTATTTCGAACCTGCTCTGTTTGAAGCCAAGGTCGGCCAACTCGCGAGACACTGCTGTCGCAAGTTGGGGAATAACGCGCCGGCGTTTGGCTGACAACTCGGTGCACTGTTGCCATAGCGTGTCCTCCAGCTTTCGCTGTTCGGCCTCGAGACGTGCAAGCTCTGCTTCCCTTTGTTCGAGCGTCTCGAGGCGTTTGCGACACTGCGCTCCTGTTTCGAGGATGCTCTCGATTGTGGTGCCGTACTTTTTTTTCAGCGACTGGATGAGGTTGAATCGTTCCTCGATGGAGGTTAGTTGAGCGGGGTCGGTTTCTATCAAATCAACGTATCTGCCAAGCGCATTTTGGAGCTCGTTCAGACTGGCAATGAACTGCTCGTGGGCGGCGAAAATGGGCTCAGCCCCGGAATCGATCCGAACCAGTTCTTTGAGGAATCTGCCGACTGCACCGGCCTGAGTGGAGATCGAGTTTTCGTCCTCATCAAGAATCCCAAGAGCAGACCGTCCAAGCTGGAATATGCGGGCTGCGTTTTGAGCGCGGCGATATGCTTCGGCGACCTCTTCATCTTCGCCTGGACGCAAGCGCGCCTCTTCTATTTCGCGCACCTGGAACCGCAGCAGATCCAGTTGGCGGGCGTGTTCTTGCTCGTCCATCACAAGCGCCGCTTTTTCGGTTTGGATTTTGGCGAGTTTGCGAACCGTGTCGGCACAAGCATCGAGAAGTTTCCCGTGGTTGCCGAAGGCGTCGAGTATTGCCAACTGACGGTTTGGATGGAGCAGGGATTGGTGATCGTGCGGGCCGTGAACATCCACAAGCCATTCGCCGATGGCCGCAAGAGCCTGGAGGGTTGTGGGAGACCCGTTGACATATTGCCGGTTGGTGCCTGCGACCGTGAAAGTCCGTTTCAGCAGCAACTGGCCCGAACCGGTTGGTTCAATTCCATACGAATCGAGAACAGTGTTGATTCTGCTCTCGGCAGGGCCGAGGTCGAACACAGCTTCGACAGAACAAGCTTCTTCGCCGCTACGGATCAGGGTGCGATCAGCGCGTTCGCCCAACAGAAGGTTGAGTGCGCCGATGATTATTGATTTGCCGGCGCCCGTCTCACCTGTGATGGCTATGAAACCGGGTGGCAACTCGAGCGTCAGGTCTGTGACCAGCGCAAGGTTTCTGATGCGCAACGTTGTCAGCACGGTTAGTTTTAGTTAGCGGCAAATTTGTCTGTTGTGGTATTTTCGCGCAAAGGAAAAAATGGGTGCTTTGCGCCACGGACAACCTTGGGCAGATGAGTTTTTTTGCACTGACAATACTTGGATCGGGAACTTCGCAAGGCGTGCCAATGATCGGCTGCGAATATCCGGCCTCTTTTCTGGCCAATCCGAAGAACCATCGAATGCGGTCGGCAATTTATGTCGCCACCGACACGGTAAAACTGGTGGTTGACACACCGCCGGAATTCAGGCTTCAGATGCTTCGCGAAAACATCCGCTGGCTGGACGCTGTCCTGTTCACGCATGGGCATGCCGATCACATTATGGGGTTGGACGATTGCCGCCGGTTCTGTGATTTGCGCGACGGGCCAATTCCGGTTTATGCATCGGCGGAGACCATGGACGTTTTGCGACGGGTTTTCCAGTACGCCTTCAATGGTCAGCCGGTCCCCAAAGGTTATTTTCTCCCAGACCCGCACATAATCAACGGTCAGTTCGTCCTTGGCGATTTGACAGTGGTGCCGTTCGAGTTGCCGCACGGGCGTGTTAAGACGCTTGGCTTTATGTTTGTCCAAGGCGGACGCCGCAGGCTGGCGTACCTGTCCGATTGCAAATCCATTCCCGAGTCGGTCCGCGCCAAGATCAGAGGCGTCGAGGTGGCTGTCATTGATGCACTTCGCGTCAAACCGCATCCGACGCACATGTGCATTTCCGAAGCCATCGAGGCAGCCCACGACATTCGAGCAGGGCTCACATTGTTCACGCACCTGACGCACGATTTTGATCATGATGTTGACGAGCCGAAGCTGCCGCGCGGCATACTATTCGCCTATGATGGCCTGAAACTGAGAGCAGCCGATTCAGAAACCTTGCGACCACAATGAACACCTCGATCACCAAGCTTGCCGCAGTCGCTCTCGCAGCATCGATCCTCCCCGGCACAATCGGAGCAACGCAACCCAGAGGCGCGGAGGTCGCTGTCGTGTACAATTCGAACATGGGGCCGGATTCGCGGCTGGTCGCAGAATATTATGCCGAAAAACGTGGCGTCCCAAAATCGCAGATTATCGGCCTCCCGATGCCAAGGTCCGAAACCGTCACGCGCGCCGAATTCCGCGCGCAGATTCAGGAACCGCTTCTCCAGCAGCTTGAATCTCGTGGACTGCTGAGTTTCCGTGCCAGTATTATTCCTTCGAGGGCCGAGCGTCCGGGCATGGTGTTGTGGGTGCCTGTGGAGGCGCGCGTTCGTTACCTTGTATTGGCCTATGGCGTGCCGCTGCGCGTTTCGCATGATGAATCCGCTGTTCCGCCTTCGGCCACAAACCTGCCGCCGCAACAGCGCCGCACCGAAGCATCAGTTGACAGTGATTTGGTTTTGCTACCGATCGCCAAGCGGCCCCTTCGACTGCACGGTCCCTACCGGAACCCGCTTTTCGGGACAACCAACGCATCTGCGCTGAGCCCAACCAACGGGATCTTTATCGTCGGTCGCATCGACGGTCCGGGTCCAAAGGTGGCGCGAGAATTGGTGGACAAAGCAATCGAAGCTGAAGCAAACGGGCTGTGGGGATACGCCTATTTCGACCTGCGCGGTCTTGGCGACAGCCCATACCGTAAAGGAGACGACTGGCTCAGTGCCGCGGCCGAGGTCGCCAAAACCCAAGGTTTTGCCCCGATCGTCGATGACAAGCCCGCCACGTTCCCGAGTTGGTTTCCCATGCCGCACATCGCACTTTACGCCGGCTGGTATGACAACGCGCCTTCAGGTCCGTTCACGCGGCCAACAATCGAGTTCATGCCCGGCGCTTTTGCATATCACCTGTTCTCCTATAGCGCCACAACACTCCGCACCCCGTCCACATGGGCGGGCGCACTCCTTGACAAAGGCGTCACAGCCACAGTCGGCTACGTGTTCGAACCGTACCTCGACGCCACAATCGACGTGAGCATTTTCATGTCCAGATGGATCGCCGACGGCTGGACACTTGGTGAAGCAGCCACCGCCGCTCAACCCGTGTTCTCATGGCAAGCAACAGTCGTGGGAGACCCTCTTTACCAACCATTTGCCCGCACACTGGAACAGTTGCGGCAAGAACTCGCCGCCCGCAACAGTCCCTTGGTTCCGTGGGCCGACCTTCGTCTTCTGAACCGCGACGAAGCTGCCGGAACGCCGCGCCGAGAACTGATCGATCGCCTTTCCAAGAACGCTGCGCTGCATAAAAGCCCTGTCCTTGAAGCGCGGCTCGCCGCGTTGTACGCCGACGAAGGCCGCGAATCGGCAAGCGTTCAGTCAATGGAACGCGCTCTGAAACTCAAGCCGTCCCCTCAGTTGCGCGCGCAATTGCAGCTCGGTCTCGCGCGCCGCCTTGCATCGATCAACCGGCACTCCGATTCGCTCCGATACTACGAGCAATTGAGCGCATCCGAAACAGACAAACGCGCCCGGCTTGCGCTCATCGAGGAAGCACTTCCGGTCGCACGAAAAGCGGGCGCAACATCAGCCGCGAATCGATACGAAGCTGAAATCGCGAACCTAAAACAAGCACTGACCAACCAGTCCGGGGCAAATCGGTAGCCAGCAGATTCTGGTTCGAGCACAGATTCGGCGGAAGAGGATTACGGTTTTACGGACGGACTGTCACACGATCTGTTCGTGCGCTCGATCCCAGCGCACCATGCGCTTTTCCTGCTGGGCCTTGAGCGACATAAGGAACGTGGCAGTTTCGATGAACGCCTCATCGGTTGAGCATTTCGGAGTGCCGCGGCTGCGGATGCAATTGAGCCAATCCACCATGTGGTTGGGTTGAGCCGGTGTCTTTCCGCGATCGTAGCCTTTGGGCAGAGCATTGTTCCTGTTGTGGTCGGTCGGGATGATTTCGAACGCGCTGACATCGTGCGCGATCGAGTCGAAGCGCAGGGTGGCATCGCGTCCACAGATTGTCACCGGCTGGTGATCGTTGCTGTTCATGCTGCCTTCAAAGGTGACCGTGCGGCCCAGTTGCTCGAACTGGTATGCGGCTACCCAAGTGTCTGGCACTTCGCGGTCGTCGCGTAGCAATGCGATCAGTCCGGAGCAGACGCAGGTGTCCGGGATGCCGTGGCCGAGGAGGTATTGCACAAAATCCATTTCATGCGACAGCAAGTCGCCGGCATATCCTGTGCCGTAAGCGTAGTAACAGCGCCAGTGCCAGAAGTGGCGTTCGTTCCATGGAATCTTTGGGGCGGGCCCGAGCCACAAATCCCAGTTCACGGCTCGCCGGACCTGCTCCGGATCGGGGCGCTCCCATTGATCATAATACCCGTACCAGCGCCAGTTGGGATGGTTCGGTTCGGTGGACTTGAATCGTCCTGTGCGGACGAGAGTAATTGGCCCAAGGGCGCCGCTGGCGATGATTTCCTTTGCCTGCAGAGCGCAGGTGGCCTGTCGAGCCTGATGTCCAAGTTGGAAAACCACTTTGCTGTTCTTGAGCGCGTTGCGCATCTGCTTGGCTTCTTCGAGAGTTCGCGCGAAGCCTTTCTCGCAATAGATGTCTTTGCCGGCTTTGACTGCATCAAGCACCATCTGGCAATGCCAATGATCGGGCGTGGCGATGACCACTGCCTCAACTGTCGGATCGGCCAGCAGATCACGGTAATCCTCGTAAGCTTTGGCGTCCGGGTTTCGACTGCGTTCGAGGCCTTTCTGGCGGTGCGGGCCATAGACGTCCGAGACTGCGACCACTTTCACCCCTGGCGTGGCGGCCAACAAATTGATGAGGTCGCCGCCACGGGTTCCGATGCCGATGCAGCCCACGCCGATTGTCCTTGTGGAAGATTCGGCGGAGAGAATAGCGGGGGCGATGCTCGCCGCGGCGGTCAGAGTCGTGGCCGCTCGTGTGGTTGTGCGCAGGAACTCGCGTCGATTAAGAGTGCTGTTTGTGTCCATGGGATCTCAAAATCCGGCGTTGGCCGTTTGGTTTTACGCGAGTTTGAATCAATCCACTGGCAAATCAACCCCTATCCCAAGACAGTTCCGGCGGTCCGCTACACTTCAAACGTCCCCAATTGGTGTGCAGCTCAGGTGACGCTCCTAGCCCGGAAATCTCACCGCTTGACCAGCCCAAGACACCCAAAGCTTCATTCCGGTGAGATTTCCGGGGCCCGCATATTCCTTTGTTGCTTGAAGACACCCGTTTCGCAGACTGCTCCGGGGGTATTCTCATATGGACACGTCATTCATATTCGCGAAGGTTTTCACGCCGCGAGTTCCTTCAGTGTCTCTGTATCTCCTTCTCTGGCAGCAAGTAAGGCGGTCACAACAGCACGATCTTTGGGAGTGAGTTGGATAAAGTGACAGGCTCGTTGTTTGGGTGTTGCCCCCGGATTGCGGCGTGGCCCGCAAATTGTCCCTTGTTTCAATCCGCGGTTGCCGAAGTCTGTGGAGGAACCCCGCGCATGCAGATATGGGGACAGGCACGTTGTTTGGGCATAGAAACAAAGCGGCGGCAAGCTGCCGCACTCCAAGCGCTTCGCGCTTACCAACGCCCACAGCATCCGCGGCGGCCCTTGAGAGGCCATAGGGATCACCGGGGAGATCGAATGGGGCAGTATGGGGACAGACACGTTGTGTGTTCGAAGCGCGGCGGATCGCCCCTTGCTTCAGGCGCAAAGCGCTGGGGTGCCACAATCAGGACCAGAAAGCTTTCAGCTTTCCTCGTAAACGCGGAACTCTAATGGCGATGGGTTGTTCCGCGCATTAGGCGTTGCCACGCCCACGGCCGTTAGAGTCCCGCCTTTAGCCCGGATATTTCACACCTAAACTGATAATTTGGGCGGCAAGTGCGGCCGGAGGCTTGATTTTACTGGGGTTTCTGCGCTTTGGTTGGCAGTCGCTGTCAAACACAGAGTGTCGAAGGATCAACACTGTTTGGACGAGCGACTCTTAGCCTTGGGAGGCGCAGCAC
>JAAYVR010000291.1 GCA_012517065.1 Verrucomicrobiota bacterium
CGTGATCTGAAGGTGAGAGCGATCGAGTAAGGGGGCAGGGAGGAGTAAGTCGAGGAAAAGAAGGTAGGGGCGTTTTCAGAGACTGGAGTTGTGGGATGCCGAAGGCCTGGTGAAGGAGTTCGGCGATGGGGGATTGTTTTTACGTGATGTCGTTGTCGGCTTGGTCGGCTCGGTGATCACGGTGAAATCCACAGTGGGAGGGGCGTTGAACCGGGCTGGACAGTCATTGTCGCGTCAGAGGTGAAGTTTCCGGGGACTGTTGTGATGGGTTAGCGGGGGGGGTTGTGTGGCCGGAACCAATAGAGTGACAGACACGATATTGTGGCGGCCGGGTTGGACCGGGCTGGGTGCGCATTATGGCGTCATGAGTGGAGTTTAGGATGACCGGTGAGTGCGTTTGGCGGGGGTTGGCGCACGCTGAACAAATAAGGTGACAGACACGATATTTTGGCCCAATTCAGTGCCACTGGCATGATCGAGATGGATGGATCAAGGCACCGGTTAAGGCTTCATCTGGGGAATGAAGCGCACATTACAGTTTCAAATGTATCCTGACAAAGCGGCCGGTTTTGCCGAGGTGTGAAGGTGCGGTGCGACATCCCCGGGCCGGGACTGGGATGAAGTCATTTACATTCGTTCTGTGGTTTCGATGCCGAGAACCTCGAGTCCTTGCCGAAGGACACGCGCGGTCAGATCACAAAGCGCGAGTCGGCAAGATCGAACGGGTTCGGGTGCTTTCAGCACAGGGCAATTTTCGTAGAAATCAGTGAAGCGACCCGCGAGTTCGAACAGGAAATTACAAAGGTAGTTTGGCCGGTACTCGGTGGCGACTGCTTCAAGGACGAGGCCAAAATTCAGGAGGTGCTTGGCGAGATTGAGTTCATGATCGGATTCGAGTGTGAATCCTTCGAATGCGGCTTGTGGAGAGCTTGATTCCTGGGTGGGGGCATCGGCTTTTTTGCGGAAGATGCTGCGGATGCGCGTGTAGGCGTACTGGAGGTATGGCGCTGTATTTCCGTTCAGCGCGAGGAGCTTGTCCCAATCGAACACGTAATCGCTCTGGCGGTTGGGGAGCAGATCGGCGTACTTGACGGCGCCGATTCCGATGATTCTTGCGATTTGGCGGCGTTCTGATTCCGGAAGGTCAGGTTGTTTTTCATCAACGATCTTGAGTGCGCGTTCCTCGGCTTCATCAAGCAGGTCCGCCAGCTTGACGGTGTCGCCCGACCGCGTTTTGAACGGTTTGCCGTCGGGGCCGAGGATGGAGCCAAACCAGACATGTTCGAGCTTTACGCGTTTGGCTACGTCGGGATACCAACGGCGGAATATGGCGAATATTTGTTTGAAATGGAGCTGCTGGCGGGCGTCTGTGACATAGATGATTTCGTCGGGGTTCCATGTCTGGATGCGGTAAGCGAGCGTCGCGAGGTCGGTTGTGGCATAATTTGCTGCGCCGTCGCTCTTGAGTATGATTGCCGGGTGCGGCTCGAGTTCGGGGTCGCCGTCAAAGAATACGACCATGGCGCCTTCGCTTTCGCGAGCGACGCCGCGTTGGACCAGATTGCGGACAACTTCGGCAAGCATCGGATTGTAGAAGCTCTCGCCAAGCGTATGATCAAAACGAATGCCAAGGCGCGCGTACATGGCATCGAACTGGACTTGCGAGCGCGCGGTCATTTCACGCCATATCGCAAGGTTTTCCGGATCGCCACTCTGGAGTTTCACCAGCTCCTGCCGGGCGGATTCGAGGACATCAGGATTTGATTCGCAAGCGGTGTTGACGAGTTTGTAGATACGTTCGAGTTCTGCACCCGGGTCACGCTCGAGGGCGGCCCGGTCGAGATGATTCTTCCATCCGACAATGAGCTTGCCGAACTGTGTGCCCCAGTCACCGATGTGATTATCTGTGATGACCTTGTGGCCAAGCAATCTCAGTACTCGGGCAAGGCAATCGCCAAGGATTGTGGATCGGATATGGCCGACATGCATCGGCTTGGCCACATTGGGAGAACTAAAATCCACGATAACGGTGCGTGGCGACTGGCTTCTGTCAAAGAAGAGGTGCTCACCGGCGGAAGCGCGTTCGAGCACTGAGACAACGGCAGATGGTTTCAGTCGGAAATTGACAAAGCCCGGCCCCGCTATTTCTGGCGGGGCACACAAATCTTCCACGTTGAGGTTTGCCGCGACGTTTTGCGCGAACTGGCGGGGATTGAGCTTGCGGGCCTTGGCAATCCCGATGAGGGCGCTGGTTTGCAGGTCACCGAATGCCGGATTTGGGCATGGGCGGACCATGATTGTCGATGTGTCAACGTCCGGCAGTACTGAAACTGCGGCTTCGCGGAGGCGCTGTTCAATTAATCGAGCTAACATTACGAGAACAAGTGAGGGGCGATTGCGGACCCACGGTTTGAAATCAGCAAAACACTGCTTTGCGCAATCTGTTCAAGCTTTTTCCGGTGCTTTGGGAGACACGCTGCTATTTGGAGGCGGCATTCTGTTTGATGACGGCGAACATGGATTCGGCATCGGGCGCCTGTTCAAGGGCCTGGCGAAACTCCTTTCTGTGCAGCAACTTGGCAATGTCTGCCAGTGTGTGAAGGTGTTTCTGGAACTGGCCTTGCGGAACCAGAAAAAGCATGACCAAAGTGACAGGCTGATTGTCGAGGGCATCGAAATCGATGCCTTTTGAAGACCGGCCAAGTGCGCCAACCACATCCTGGATCAAATCAGTCGAGGCATGGGGGATTCCAATGCCATAACCGATCCCGGTGCTCATGGAGCTTTCGCGTTTGCGAACGACGCCCACAATGGAATCCCGGTGTTGGGGCTGGATTTTGCCGGCCCTAACAAGGCAATCGATCAGCTCGTCAATTGCCTCCCAGCGGTTGGCCGCCTTGAGGTCAATGACAATTGTTGACGGGTCTAATATGTCGCCCAGCGTCATAGTCCAGTTATAGATGCGTCATTTCGCGGCAGAAAGGATCTTTTTTCAAGCGTTAATTGCGTCTGACGCGAGATCCGAGCGAATCTGGCGTTTGTTTGAGGTGCGGGCAGTCTGGTCGGCAGACCGCGACCGAATCGTGGTGGAGGTGTTTTGTCAACGTCAATTCCACTTCAACTTCAGCGACAATTGAAGGTCATCGGCAGCGCCGGTGCTGTGAGCCTGGCACGATATACATTGAATCGTGAATCGCGAAATACTCCAAACACGGGGAAGGATGCATTTGCGGCGAAAATGGCAATTTTGTGATTGCACCAAACGGTGCAGCGTTGCCAGCCTTGAAAAGCCGGTTGCCTCTGACAAGGCAGCAGGGCGGAGGCAACCGAGCTGTTTGGTTGATTACAGGCATTGACCGATGATGCATAGCGAGCGCACCACTGATGCAACCGGATTTCAGGTTGGCGAGCGGCATTTGATAAGGATCCATGACGTAGCGTTTGGGGGCGAAGGCGTCGGGCGGATTGGTGATTTTGTGGTGTTTGTGCCTTTCGTGATCGAGGGTGAGGAAGTGGAGGTTGAGCTGGCCGAGGTCAAACGGCAGTTTGCCCGAGGTCGTCTGGTTGAAGTGCGGGTTGCTTCGTCTGCGCGTGTCGAACCCCGATGCCGATACTTCGGTCAATGCGGGGGGTGCCAGTATCAGCATATTGCGTATGAGGAACAACTGCGATTGAAGCGCAAGCAGGTGCAAGACTTGCTGCTGCGCGTTGGGCGGTTTGGCGGGACTGAAGTTCTTCCGGTGATACCGTGTCCTGAGCCGTACGGGTACCGGAACAGGCTCATGGTACGAACCCAGTGGAACAAGGTTGAGCGGAGACTAACTATTGGGTTCCTGAGACACGACAGTCGTCTGGTGGTGGATGTTGAAGAGTGCGCGATAGCGGAACCGGTCCTTAACGCGGAACTCCGGAAAGTGCGGCTGTCACCACCGCCACGCGGGGGGCTTAAAGTGGTGTTGCGGACGATGCCGGTCGGGTGGGAAGTTCCAGCAGACTCATTCTTTCAAACCAATCGGTTCATGTTATCGCCGCTGGTTGAGGCTGTTAAAAAATGCATTCGGGACAGCGGCGTGGAACACTTGGCCGACATTTACTGCGGGGTGGGTTTCTTCGCGATTGAGCTTGCCCGAGAACTGAAAGGGTTTGTTGGGATTGAATGTGATCAGCGGGCGATCAAAGCAGCCCGAAAGAACGCCGAGGCGCATGGGGTTGCGAACGGGCGGTTCATTGCCGGCCTTGCCGAGGAGAGATTGCCAGAGGTACTGAGCGGGCTTGATCCGGCTCAGACGGCTTTGATTCTGGATCCGCCCCGGGTCGGGTGCGATGCGTGGGTGTTGAATCAGATCAGAGCTGTCCGCCCGGTCCAAGTGCTGTACGTTTCGTGCAATCCGGCAACCATGGCGCGGGATTTGAACACTTTGTGTTCAGGAGGAATCTACAAGGTAATGCGAGTACAGCCTTTGGACATGTTTCCGCAGACGCAGCACATGGAGTGCGTCGCGGATGTCCGCTTGCAGGCTGCGGGTGGTGGAGCTGTGAGCGGCCGCGACAGCGCAGCGACTTGTCAGGAATCCGATCAAACTGGTCTTGCCAAAACACCGTAATTCAGGTTCAACTCAGACCGCAACTTATATGGAACAAAAGGAGAAATCGCCGTTTGGGTTCGTGCAAACGCAGCTCCCGTGGATCATTGGAGCGTGCGCCCTGGTTCTTTATTTTGTTACCGTGAACCGATGGGCGCGGTGGGAGAGCCTGCCGACTTTGATCAGGGTTACGGGGATTGAGGCCGGTCCGGTGGTCTCGGCCCCGTTGTTGTTCTTGTTGACGTTTCCGATCAGGTGGCTGCCTGTTGGTGTGCAGCCAGTGGCGCTGAACCTTTTGTCAGCGGTATTCGCGGCGCTGACACTTGTTTTGTTGGCGCGGTCGGTGGCGTTATTGCCTTACAATCGCACCGCCGACACCCGGCACATAGAACGGAATGAACATTCGTTTTTGACGCATCCACCGGCGTGGCTTCCGCCGGTGTTTGCTGTCCTGCTGTGCGGTTTGCAAATCACGTTTTGGGAGCACGCAACTGCCGGCACAGGAGAAATGCTGGACTTGCTGTTGTTTGCCTACGTGACACGCTGCTTATTGGAGTACAGGTTGGATGGGGAGGACCGGTGGCTTTACAAGTTTGCATTCGTCTATGGGTTGGCGGTGACGAACAACTACGGGATGATCGCGTTCTTCCCGTGTTTCCTGATTGCGCTGATTTGGATAATGGAGGCTGATTTCTTCCGGCTGCCGTTTTTGGCCAAGATGGCCGGGTTCGGCATCTGCGGGCTTTTGCTGTATCTTGTGCTGCCGATTGTGAACGTGATTGCGTCGCCTGAAACCGGGGGGTTCCTGACGCAATTGCGCACTGTTGTTGGGAACCAGAAGGGCATGCTGCTGGCGTTCAGGCCATACACGTATGTTCTGTTGCTTCTATCCTTCACGTCTTTGTTGCCTCTGGTGATCATAGGAATCCGCTGGTCGGCCGGGCAAAACGATCACAGTGCAGCGGGAGCTGCGACTGCAACATGGATTCTGAGGATTGTCTATGCCTTTCTGTTTGTGGCATGCGTGAGCATTTTCTTCGACACGAAATGGAGTCCGCGGGCATTGGGTGCGGGTTATGCATTGCTGCCGTTCTACTACTTGGCGGCTTTGTGCGCGGGGTATTTCGCGGGTTATTTCCTCTTGATACTCAGCACGGGCGGCGCAAGGCCGTTACCCCGGCAACAACCCGTTCCAAAGACACTTCGGCCGGGTGGTGTGATTGTGGCAATTGTATGTGCTGTCTGTGCGATTGTGCTGGCACAACGCAATTTGCCTCTAATCTCTCTTGGCAATGGAAAAGCACTGGCGCAGTTTGCTGATCTTTTGATACAGACCTTGCCCGAAACACCTGCATACGTCGTGGCGGACTCGCCCGGCGAGCTGATGCTGGCGCAGGGTCGATTGCACAAGAGAGGTGCGGCTGACAGGCACGTTCTCATCAATTCTTCTCTGCTCAATTACGGGGCATACCACCGGCATCTTTCAAAACGTTATGGGCAGCGTTGGCCGTTGAACCTGGGCCAGGAGGAGGCAAGGGGGATTTTGCGGCCCATGGCGGTGACCGCAGTCTTGACGGCTCTGGCTCGCAGCAACGAGTTGTATTATCTGCATCCGAGCTTTGGCTATTTCTTTGAGAACCTGCACGCCCGGCCGAAGGGAATGACTTACCTTTTGAAGCCGTACCCGAACGATTCGTTGTTGCCGCCGCCATTGACGCAGATCGAACTCGATGAAAACAGGAAGTTCTGGCAGGCGGCGGAGTCTGTTGTGCGGAGTGTGCACGTGCAGAGGTCCCAGGTACCGGCGGATCGGGAATGGTTGCGCCAGTTGTGTTCGCGGGCGGTCAACGCGTGGGGGGTGACCTTGCAGCAGCATGGGCAAACAAAAGAAGCCGAGAAATGGTTTAAACTGGCTGTGGAAGTCAACCCCAAGAACATTCCCGCCACCGCGAATCTGGCTTTCAATGCACGATTGCAGGCCGAAAGCGTTTTGAAAGACTTCGACGTGGCCAAAGCTGCGGACCAGATTGGGAAAGAGAACCAGAGTATTGAGAGCATTCTTCTTGGTTTCGGGCCGTTTGACGAGCCGGCATGGCTTTACAAGATCGCAATGAACTTCATGCAAGCAAGCTTGTTCAGGCAGTCTCTGGCCACGTTCGACCGGCTGCACAAGCTCATACCCAACAACACAAACGTTGACATCTGGCGGATGACCACGGAGTTGATGACAAGGTTCGGCATGGGAGACGTCACAAACGCAGAAAAACAGGCTCTGACGCTTCACACCAAGTACCCGAAGGAAGACAGCGTTTTGGAGGCGCTCACTCAGATGTACCTAATGACCGCCCGGTTTTCTAATGCGCTCCAGATTGTCGAGGAACAGATTGCGTTGGATGCGTCGAACAGGCGGGCTTTGTTGAACAAGGCTGCAGTTTGCATCCACCTGAAACAATACACCAACGCGGTGGCCGCACTTGACAAGCTTTTGTCGCTTGAACCCGACAGCGCTCCAGCTTTGTTGAATCGGGCAATAGCATATTTGCAGATGGGAAATCTCGACCGGGCCAAACAGGATTACGAGGCTGTGTACAAGGCGTTGCCGACGTCGTTCCCTGTTCTGTTCGGGCTGGGCGAAATTGCATACAGGCGTAACGACAAAACCAATGCCCTCAAGTATTACGAAGAGTATCTGAAGCACGCCCCAAAGGACACCGAAGAATACAAGCAGATTTCCGACCGTGTAAACGGATTGCGTGCGGGAAAGTGATCGGAGGCTCCGCGCCAGCGCCGGTTCTGATGCCCGGGCACAGCCAACTTTGGGGGAACGGCGGTGCGTGATTGTAGCCTTCGTTTGTGCGTAATGCGCGTGGTTCACATCATCACCCGCCTCATTGTTGGAGGTGCACAGGAGAATACGATCGCCACGGTACTGGCCTTACGAAACCGCGTGGGCGTGGAAGTGGCTCTGTTTGCAGGCCCGACCACCGGACCCGAGGGATCGTTGGAATCAACAGTGCGCGATGTTCCCGGCTTGTTCACACTCATCCCGTCATTGGTCCGTCCCCTGAATCCGTGGAAAGACTTGCTGACGTTGGTCGTGCTGAGTCGGAAGCTGAAATCAATCAGGCCTGACCTTGTGCACACGCACAGCGGCAAGGCCGGGTTTGTGGGCAGGCTTGCAGCACGGCTGGCGAGGGTGCCTGTCGTGATCCATACAATCCACGGGCCATCATTTGGGCCTTTTCAAGGGGCACTGCCCAACGCGGTTTATGTGACAGCCGAGCGCATGGCAGGCCGCGTGACGGATCATTTTGTTGTGGTGGCTGATGCAATGAAACGGTTGTATCTGGCTGCCGGCATCGGGCGACCAGATCAGTACACGAGAATCTTCAGCGGGTTTGACCTCGGACCGTTTCTGGCGGCGCGCAATGACATTGCTGTGCGGAAACAACTTGGCCTTTCCGCAGACGATTTCGTTGTTGGAAAGATAGCAAGGCTGTTCAAACTCAAGGGACATCACGATCTTTTGGCAATCGGCCCGCACATTGTGAAGGAATATCCCAAACTGAAATTTCTTTTTGTTGGGGACGGGGCGTGGCGTGGGCGGCTCGAACGCGAGTTTGCGGAAGCGGGCATCGCTCAGCACGTCAGGTTTGCAGGCTTGGTGCCGCCCGAAGAAGTTCCGCGATACCTTGGTGTCATGGATGTTGTGGTGCATTTGTCCAGGCGTGAAGGATTACCAAGAGCGTTGCCCCAGGCATTGGCGGCAGGCAAACCTGTTCTGGCCTACGACAGCGATGGGGCGGGTGAAATCTGCATTGATGGACAGACAGGGTTCCTCGTCAGGGCCGGCGACCTTGATTGCTTGAAGTCCAGATTGCTCGAATTGGCGCGGAACAGAGATTTGCGAGAACGCTTCGCACAGAACGGGCGGGAAATGGTGCGGCGCTGTTTCGGCATAGATCGCATGATTGACGAGTTGCATCAACTCTACTTGCGCCTGCTGGGGGAGAAGCTGAGCGGCCCGAAGCCTCTGGACCGATGACCGCGTTCTTTTCATTCCCGACTTTAATTTACCTCCTCGCGGTCGGGGCAGGGTTGTTCACAACCGCTTTGTCATTGCCTGCGTGGCGGCGGTGGTGCGTGCGGGCTGGCGTTGTCGATGACCCTGGACACAGAAAAATCCATTTGGAACCGATTCCACTGGCTGGCGGGTTGGCCGTGTTAACGGGTTTGGTTGTCCCGATTGCAGCGGGTTTGGTCGCTCTGCGTGTGGGATTGTTCGACGCGGGAACTGTGAGCGTTTTGGCGCATGGTTTCGATCGGCGGCAATTGCAATTGATTGCTGTTGTTGGAGGCGCGCTGGGAATGGTTTTACTTGGCTGGCTGGACGACCGCTACGAACTTCGGCCGTCGTTGAAGTTTGCGGGCCAGGTGCTGATAGCTTTTGTAGTGGCAATGGCAGGGGTTCGGATAACCCTTTTTGTGCCGAGCATCGTGTTCAGTGTGGCGGTTACTGTTTTGTGGATTGTGACTCTCACCAATGCGCTCAACTTCATGGATAATATGAACGGGTTGTGTGCAGGTTTGGGATTAATCGGCGCCTTTTGTTTCGGAATGAAATCGGCGCTTGCCGGGCAGTATCTTGTTGCGCTTCTGGGGTTCTTGAGTGTGGGGGCTTTGATGGGTTTTTTGCCGTACAACTTCCCGCGTGCAACGGTTTTTTTGGGCGACGCGGGGAGCCATTTGGTTGGGTACCTTTTGGGGGTATTGGCCATACTTCCCCACTTTTACACAAAGGAAAACCCGTCTGCATTGGCGGTGCTGAATCCGCTGCTTATTCTGGCCGTGCCGCTGTTTGATCTGGTCTCAGTGGTCCTGATAAGGTGGAAGGCTGGCCGACCTTTCTATGTCGGCGACACAAATCATCTTTCGCACCGGCTAGTGCGAAAGGGGCTGAGCCAAACCACGGCTGTGTTGGTCATCTGGCTGCTGGCGGCGATGTGTGGCGCGATGGCGTTTCTGTGATTGGCGCGCAACTGGCGTGCACAGAGCACCCGCCCTACCTGATGAAGAATTTCATGAAGAGCTGGCGCAATGTCCCCGCTAGCCCAAACCGGTACCGCTTCATTTGAAATTTCCGCCCAAAAGCGGAACAGCTCTAACAGGGATCGGTTGCTCCGCACTTTGAGCAATGCCGCGCCCACGGCCGTTGGGGTGCCGCCTTTGGGCGGAAGCGCAAAGTGCCGGCTTGCATAGGCAGCGAAACAGATGGCAAGGTTTTCGCGGCAATATGACCAACAATTCTGTTTACACTCGCCGGGAATTCATGAGTGTCACAATGCTTGGAGCACTGGGAACCAGTGTGTGCATTGGCACTGGGCACGCTTCGGAACTTCAGCAATGGGACCCTGACAAACCATTGAGAAGGCTGGGCAGGCCGTTGCGAGTGCAGCCGGTTCTGATGTACAAGCTGCCGACGCCAAGGCCGCAAACATCGTGGAAATCGTGGGGTGGCGTTCAAACCGAAGACGCAGTGGCCGAGGAAGCGAGCCGCATCACGCGCGAACTGGATCAACTGCAAAAACGAGCGGACTTTCCACTGAACATTCGGCCGGTAGTCCGGTTGAACACGGAGGAAGCAGCCATCGAGCTTGGGCGCATGGATCACGACCTTACGCTTTTGTATGCGTGCACGGGCGGTGGGAACATGCTCCGCGCCTGTCTTTCCGCGAAACCGGATACGATCGTTTTCGTGCGTCACAGGTCGGGGCCCGTTTATTACTGGTATGAGGCATTGAGCACTGCGTATTTGAAAACAGGGAAAGGAGCAGCTAATGAGGCTGGCCCTGGGAACGTTCACGTGGATGACGTTGTGGTTGACGATCAAGATGAACTGCTGTGGCGTTTGCGCGCCACTGGTGCGGTACATAACACGCGCGGGACACGAATTGTGGCGCTCGGAGGCGCGTGGGGCAAGTATGCGCCTGACGCGCCCGACGTCGCAAAGCGGCGATTCGGGATCGAGATTGTTGACGTTGGCTACGAAGATTTCGAGCGCAGGATTCGGGAGCTGAGAAACAACAGCGCTGTTCTGTCTGATGCAGAGCAATGGACCCGGCGCTATCTGTCTCTTCCCGGAACACGTCTGGCGACGGACCGGCGGTTTGTGGTGAACTCGTTTGTTCTTTATTTGGCGTTCAAGGAGCTGCTGGAGAAGCACGCGGCGACAGCTTTCACGATCAAGAGCTGCATGGGCACGGTTATTCCGATGTCGGAAACAACGGCGTGCTTGACATTGGCATTGCTCAATGACGAAGGGCTGGCAGCGTTTTGTGAATCTGATTTTGTCATTATTCCTGCGGGGTTGCTCCTTCGGCATTTGAGCGGCAAACCAGTGTTTCTGCATAACTCGACTTTTCCTCACAAGGGCACGGTGACCTGCGCTCACTGCACGTGTCCAAGACGATTGGACGGACGAAGGTATGCACCTGCCCGGATTGTCACACACTACGAATCCGAGTACGGTGCGGCGCCCAAAGTTCAAATGCCGATAGGCCAGTTGCTGACATTCATAGACCCGCAATACAGCACAGCGCGATGGGTCGGCTTCACAGGAAAAGTGCGGGCGAACCCGGACTATGAAATCTGCAGGTCGCAACAGGACGTCGAGATTGAAGGGAACTGGCGCAGGCTGGTCGATGAAGTGCGCGATTCGCACTGGGTGGCAGTTTACGGGAATTGCCTGCGCGAAGCCGGCTATGCTGCGCGCAAGTTTGGGATAGAGTTCGAGGGATGCGATGCGTGATGCATGACCCTTGATGTGTAGTCTATTGTGCCGGGCTTGAAGTTCAAAGTCTCAGGCGGAAAGCGGGTCGCCTGTTGAAAGTTGCGTGTCGTGAGTTACATCGCCGAATGACTAGCCCGGAAATCTCACCGGAATGAAGTTCTGGGTACCTTGATCTGGTCAGGCGGTGAGATTTCCGGGGCCCGCATATTCCTTGGTTGCTTGAAGACACCCGTTTCGCAGACTGCTCAAGGTATGAAATATGCGGGCTGGTCGGTGTGATGTGGAGCATCGGTACCCCTTGAATTCGCCGGGTTGCATGCTAGAGTGGGTCCAGGCAATGGGGTTTGCCGTCCTCGGGGTTTCTTCGGGGTAAACCGCCTGAACCGGGTTCAGCGCTGATAACTCCTGCCAAACCACTTTGGTGGGAACTTGATTATGCTGGACAATATTTGGTTCACAGCGGCCATTTGGATTGGGCTGGCTTTTCTGGCCAGTATTATTTCCATTCGGGTTGGGATTTCGGTCGCGCTTATCGAAATTCTCGTGGGTGTTGCAGCGGGCAACGTTCCTCTGGTTGACGGACATTCTATTCTGCGTTCGACTGATTGGACGAATTTTCTGGCGATGCTCGGCAGCGGAGTGCTGACATTCCTTGCGGGGGCGGAAATTGATCCGGTGGCGTTACGCAAGAACTTGCGGCCCGGCCTTGCGATTGGCGCTGCGGCGTTTCTTCTGCCGTTTGGCGGGGTGTGGGCGTTTGCACAGCTTTTGCTGGGCTGGCCAGTGCAGCAGGCTCAGATTGCGGGCATTGCGCTTTCCACAACGTCGGTGGCGGTCGTGTACGCCGTCATGATCGAGACCGGCCAGAGCGAAACCGCACTGGGCAAGATGATACTTGTGGCGTGTTTCATCAACGACCTTGGAACCGTGCTGGCATTGGGGCTGATCTTTGCGAACTACGACGTGTGGTTGTTGGTGTTTGTTGTGGTGACCTGTTTGGCACTGTTCATTGTTCCAAAGCTGGCGCGGTTCGTAATATCGCGTTGCGGGGCAAAACGCGTGAGCGAGCCCGAAATCAAATTTGTCTTCTTTGTATTGTTTTTTCTTGGCGGACTGGCTTCTACAGCAAAGAGTGAAGCCGTGTTGCCGGCGTATTTGTTGGGGCTGGTTTTGGCCGGGGTTTTCTTTCACGACAAGACCTTGGTGCTGAGGATGCGGTCCATTGCATTCGCGATGTTCACACCGTTCTATTTCATTCGAGCCGGATCATTTGTTGCCGTGTCGGCAGTCTGGACTGCGATGGGCGTGATTTTGCTGCTGCTTGCGACGAAAATGCTGACGAAGTTCGTTGGTGTTTTTCCATTGTCGAGGTTGTATTTCATGCGGAAGCGCGAGGCCAAATACACCACACTGCTCATGTCAACAGGACTGACTTTCGGCACCATATCCGCCCTATTCGGGCTGCAGAACAAAATCATAAGCCAGCAGCAGTACTCGATCCTTGTGACGGTGGTGATACTGAGCGCGGTGGTTCCGACTTTGATTGCACAGAAGTTTTTTGAACCTACGCGGCGGGCAATGGATGCGTGGGGCCGGTTTTATCAACGCAGGGTTAGCGTCAGGGCTGGTATGGTGAAATTGCCGAATGGAAAGTGAGGCGTTCATGTTCACAAAGATACTGGTTGGCTATGACGGGTCCAAAGGCGGAAAGCGGGCACTACAGCGTGCCGCCGTTCTCGCGAGGGAGTATAACGCGCGCATAACAGCGTTGTGGGTAAGAGAGCCTTTGCCACGGCATTCAGACATGCCCGGCGAACCCGAGGCTGAAGCTGAAGCCGCAGCGGAGTACTTTCAGGAGAGAAAGAAAGAGGTCGAGGATGTGGCAGCGCAACACGGCATCAGGATCGACTGCGAAGTCAGGCGCGGTCATCCGGCAAAGACGATCGTCAATTTTGCCAGGGAAGGCGGCTACGACTTGATTGTGGTTGGCCACAGCGATCATTCGGAGCTTTGGGGACGTTTGTTGGGTGACACGGCAGATCGAATTAGTGATCACGCCCATTGCAGCGTGTTGATTGTTAAAGATTGAGCATCACACGCGCCGGTCAGGCCACGGGAGCAAACCCAGCCTTTGGGATTTTCAGCGCGAAATGACAAGTCTCATGAAGCGTTGCTGGTGGGCGGAAACGGGTTCGGCGTCGCGAAATGTCACGCGTTCCATTTGCCCGAGGTCTTCGATCGAGTGCAGAACAGCAGCAGACGGCCCCGATTCCCAATTGTGCAGGTCATTGGATGTTTCAGGGGTGCATTTGACGTCGCTGGCAGTCTTGTCGCGGAGATGGCGGACTGCCAGGAATGATTGTCCGCCTATAACTATCAGTTCCGACAGCGGCAGGCGGTCGGCTGGGGCGCGGGTCTTTGCCGGCAATCCGAGGTAGTACTTTACGAGGTTGGGCACTCCGTCTCCAGCGGGTGTGGCGCCTTCGCCGCTTAGAGCCGAATCGAGCAGTTCATCTGCGGTGAAGTTGCGTGCCTGCCATTGTGGGTAGCCGGTCAGAGGCGACACGGCGATTTCGTACCATATGGTGCCGCTGTTGGTGGAGACGACGATGACAGCATTGGTGGCGTTGCCCGTGACCGGGACGGGAGCCTTCCGCTGACCGCGTTCGTCCAGAGCCCAAACTCGGACGCGGTTTGTGCTAATGGGCAGGCTCAGGGTGAACGGGACGACTTCGGTGAGGACAGGCGGACCTCCGAACTTTGACAGGGAGGTTTTCTCCGTATTCTTCCACGTTTGACCTGTGTTCTCCCACCATCCGGTTGCGACGAGGAGAGCTTGGCACTCATTTGTGAAAGAACCGCCGCGGACGATTGTGGCTCCGATCGTGCACCAGCCGAGTATGTTGGTGTCGGGTACAAAGGTCAGTTCACCCAAACTGATGATTTTGTTGGTGCACCAACCGATTAACGCCTTGGTTCGCGGGGTGTTGATTTTCACCAATCCGCGTTCGGGGATACTGAGGTCCCAAGTGAGTTCGGCTGTATCAGAGGTGATGATGGTTCCCGTCGGTCCGGCGGGTGGATTTGTGAGGCCGGCAACGTCTGTGCCGACACTTGTGCTGAGTCGTCTGGCGAAAGCGAGTTTGCTCGGGACACCGAGTTGGCTTGAAGAGAAAATGCCCCATGCGTGGCTTTTGAGCAGGATGTCAAGTTCCGTTTCCGGGGCGAGAGCCATGGTGATTTCTTGTTGTCCGGGTTGGATATCGCCGCGGCGGAAAAGATTTGCGGCGAGGAGCAGGTTTGCCATTTTGCCCGGGTGTTGGGCGGTGTCAAAAAAGCCCTGCACCCATCCCATGGTGGTGGAGCCGTCTTGTCCGTGGCCGTAGTCGAACATCCAAACTCCATCCCAATCTTGGAAGGCAGCGTAAGCTCCAAGAAGCAGAGGTCCTTCGGCTCCGTAATAGTTCGGTTGGGGATGATTGTATTCGGTTACGGTGAACGGTTTTCCTTTGATTCTTTGGCGTGCGAGGCCAGCGAGCGTGTTGTCATCGGCGAGCGTGTTGACCATGGAAACATTTCGCACGTACCAGTTCGACATGTCCCATGCTTTGCCTGGGAAGACGGGGTGTTGCCAGTACGCATGACCATCGATGACGTCGAGTGTGCTCTGGACGGTGGCCGGGCTGTTGGCCATGATTGTGCCGAAGACAAGCCCGTCGTAGCCGCATTCAGAGCGGATGCATTCGAGCATTTGTTCGTAGTATCGAAACTCGAGGTCGCGGAGGAACCGCAACCAATCTTTTCGTGCTTCGGCTGTGCCTGTGTAACCGTCGCCGGAGTAGAGTATCAGGGGTATGGTGCGGGTTGCCAGTGAGCTGCCAGCCGGGAGCAAACCGACCTGCCCTCCGGAATGGAAGTGGACATCGGCGATCCAGAATGTACCGAGTGCGGTACCCATGCCGCCGAAATTGACGCGCACATTGGTATCGGTTCGGTCTGCGATGAACGTTCGTGTGAACTGCTGCCAGTTTGTGGAAAGCGAATAACTTTTGCTGAAGCCGACGGTTTGCCAGTCGGCGTGCGCCTGCATCACCGAGACATCGATGTTGGCTGGTGGATCAGATTTGGCCCAGAAAGAGATTGTGTAGGGCTGGCCGATCGCGACGCTCAAGCCAGCCTGGTTGAACTGGATGTGCCACGATTCTGAACCGATCTGCGTAACCTTGATCTGCGCGGAGGGCGCGCCATCAACGAAATCAAAAGTGCGGCTGGAGACAGCGCGAGCCGAGGAATGCTGCTCGGTGGTCCAATTACTCAGGGCGTTGCTGAAAGCGCCGTTCTTGAGGAGGTTTGGGCCGAGCGGCTGGTCGATGGCCCGCCATGCGGCAAGGAGTGCAGTATCGTTTGTGTAGCGCGAGGCGAGCCAGTCGTTCCATTTCGACCCGAGCTGTGCGGCATAGCTGGCGGGCAAACGGTCAATCCCGCCATCCAGCCATTTCTGGATGATGCCGTTTTCGTTGATGACCTCGACAAATGCGACTGCGGGGTCTTTGGCGAGAGGCAGTCCTGTAAACCTGTTGGTTGGGGCGAGAACCTTGCGTGCATAGTCCTTCTGAAGTGCAAGTGCCGTGTCGTTGAAGTATCCAAGCACGTGTGTGTCTTTCCAATCCATGGTGGTAACAGCGCTGCCCAGGCCGTCGCGCGAACGGTACTCCCGTCCAACCAGCAGGTTAATGTCGGAGTAAATGCCGTGCTCTTTGAGGCGAGCGACGGTGTAATGCAGTTTTTCCAACTGTGCCGGATTGATGTTTGTGCTTGTTGTACTGGTGTAGGCGAGCAGCCCGCCGCCTTGTGCCCACGGTGCGTCCATGTGATGGAAACGAACACAGTTTATTCCGAACTTTGCAAGGCGCGCGGCGACGGCTTCTGTCTTGTTTGTGGGGGTGAATGGCAGTTGGCCGGCGAAGTTCATGCCAAGGAAACGAATCCGGTTGCTGTTAACAACAAAATGCCCGTTTGAGTCCACTCTCACCCGTGCGTCTGGGCCGATAGGTGCGTTCAGCCCTGAGAAGTCGGTGACGCCCGGACTGGAATCGTCCCATGGCAGGACAAAGGGGACAGCGGGTTGTGTCGAGCCAAGGACGGTGAGCCCCGCGATGGTGGCAAAGGACACTCGCAGTAGCTGAAAAGTGTGCGTCGTCATCGAAGGCGATTGAACCAAGCAATCTCCTTTTTGCCAGATCAAAACTTAACCCGCAAATCTCACCGCCTGACCAGACCAAGACACCCAAAACTTCATTGCGGTGAGATTTCCGGGTTAGCGTTCCGCGTTTACGCGGAAACGAAAAAACTGCCTGTCACAGCTCCGTCGCGCCAGCGATGACGCGCCCTGCCGTTCATGAAACCTTGCATGAGGCAGGACAGGCGCTGCGTGCATACCGCAGACAATGTGCCTGTCCCCATATTGGCATGCCAGGATGAATTAATGGGTGAATCCGAGGGGTAGCCCTGAGATTACAAAGTTAACTGCGTCCACAGCGCTTTAGTTTGCCAACCGTTCTTTCGCGGCCTGAAGACCCGGTCGATACCAGTCTGAGTGCGCGGCCCAGGCAGACGCTCCAGGTGAGTGACCATAATAGCTGAAATTCCGTTCCATGCTCTGGCGTGGACATTCGTTGGGACTTGGGCAACAATGTGAGATGCTTTTCGGACAGTGGAGAGTGTGGATGCTGTTCCCGGTGCTGATGGCGAGCCGAATGATCTGCGGTCTTGCGGGACCGTGGCCTGCATGGCGAGGGCCGGATTGGAACGGGATTTGCGGGGAGAAGAATGTGCCTTTGCACTGGAGTGCGAACAATAACGTGCGCTGGTGCGTGTCATTGCCAGACAGGGGAAACTCAACGCCCGTTGTCTGGGGCGACTCGGTTTTCATAACACAGGGAGTTGACTGCGAACAAAGGTGCATGGTGAGGTGCATGGTGATGTGTTACAGCGCGAAGACCGGCAGGTTGCGTTGGCAAGCCGGGCCAACTTTGTCGGAGAAAAACCCCACGCATGAAGACAATCCGCTGTGTTCATCATCGCCGGTGACGGACGGTCACAGGGTGATCGCGTGGTTCGGTTCGGCCGGGGTTTTTGCGTACGACATGAACGGACGGGAGCTGTGGCATCGCGATCTCGGGAAGCAATCACATCAATGGGGCTATGCGTCGTCTCCGGTACTATATGGCAACCTGTGTTTGCTCAACTTTGGCCCCGGGCAGAGGAGTTTCTTGATCGCACTTGATAAGCGAACGGAGAAAACGGTCTGGCAGTACGATTTGCCGCAGATTGGAGTCGGGGCGAAGTGGCAGGATTTCGGTGGCGAAGCCATGAATGCGTCCATGGCTGTCTCTGATGGAGCGATCTACTTGCACACACACCGGCGGCTGTGGTGCATCGCCGAATGAAATGCGACATCGGCGTTTTTCATCCGGGTTAGCGCACTGATTTCAGTGCACGAGCGAGTAATTCGTATTGGCCGAGAAAATTGTAGAGTTGAGCCGAAACGCGGAGCACACGTCGGGGATGTACTGGCCATGGCATTATTGGCACTTCGATGCTGTGTTTTTCCAGAAGCAGGTCCTGGACAGGATCGACGTAGAGCGGTGATGTGGGTGGCTCTGGCTCGGGCGAATCCCAGAATGGCACGGCCGCCATCGAACCTATCATGTGGTCAGGACAGGGAGCGGGAATGTCAAGGGCTTTGCAGAGAATCCGTTGCGCCGCCATGGCGAGCTCGTGATTTCTTCTCATTATTGTTGGCCAGCCGCCTGGCGCGAGGGATTCCATGTATTGCATGGCAATGGGCACGCTCAGGTAAGCCGATGGATCAACGGTTCCGGTCCAGCCGAATTCGATCAGGAACCGTGATTTATCTGTTCGTCGTGAGTTGGCGCCGTGGCTAATAACAAGAGGGCGGATGGCACGTTGGAGGTCTGGCCGCACATGGAGAAACGCGGCGCCTTTCGGGGCGCAGACCCACTTGTGGCAATTGCCGGTGTAATATGCGGCGCCCAGCTTGTCTAGGTTTAGAGGCAGCATTCCGGGTGCGTGAGCGCCGTCCACGAGAGTTTCCACACCACGTTTGGCAAGTTCGCGAACCAGTCGTTCCATTGGCAGTACAAGACCGGTCGGGCTGGTGACGTGATCAATCAACGCGATGCGGGTTCGGGGTGTAACTGGTGATAATATGGCTTCGACGAGCTGGTCTTCGTTGTTCAGCGGGAACGGGACTTGGGCTACGACGACACGGCACCCAGCCTGTTCAGCGACGAAATTCAGAGCGTTGCGGCAGGCGTTGTACTCGTGGTCTGTCGTCAGAAGCTCGTCACCGGGTTTGAAGCCAAGGGATCTGAGGACGGTGTTGACTCCGGAGGTCGCATTTGGAACGAAGACGAGGTCATTGACGTTGCATCCGACGAATGCGGCCAGTGCGGTGCGTGCCTCGTCCAGCAACCCTTCCAACTGGCGGGCAAAGAAATGTACCGGTTGTCTTTCGATCGAATTGCGGACGGTTTGTTGGAATTCGAGTACGGGCCGCGGACAGGCGCCGAATGAACCGTGGTTGAGGAAAACGACTTTCGGGTCCAGCATCCAGTGTGCTGGGTCTGCGGCAGGGCGCGCGAGGTCGTCAAAAGATGGCGTTGAAATCATGCAACTTGCTGTAAAGAGGCTAGTGTAAGGAACTAGGAAGCTTGGCGCAATCTTTGCGCACAGTTGTGACCGCTGCGAATATGATTGTTCCGGAGGAAGTTATCGCCGAGAATACAATCCCATGCGAAGCTCTGGTGCTGTGGTGCATGGGATTGAGTCAGTCTTGACCAGTGGGGTACACACTCGGCGCCGCGTGGCCGCAACCGATTTGCATTAGCCATGGGTACTGTGCTGGTAATTGTGCTGGTGGCGGCAGCGGTGTCGATGACACGCCATCGGTCGTTGAAAAGCTACGCGTTCACTGTTTGGGTGTTTGCATTTGTCGCCGCCGCTTTGGCGCATCCATTGCTGTTTGGCACATGGTTTGGGTTCGATCTCAAGTATCTGATCGTTCCGTTGATTCAGATAATCATGTTTGGCATGGGGACCACGCTGAGCGTGGCTGATTTTGCCCGGGTGTTGGCCGTGCCGTGGCCTGTTATGGTGGGCATGGTTGCGCAGTACTTTGTCATGCCTCTTGTTGGATTTGGGTTAACGTTGCTGTTCGGTTTCGAGCCTGAGATCGCGGCGGGTGTGGTGTTGATTGGCTCCGCGCCGGGCGGCGTGGCGTCCAACGTGATCAATTACCTCGCAAAATCGAACGTGGCGCTCTCGGTCACGATGACGGCCACTTCGACGCTTGTATCGCCCCTTATGACGCCGTTGCTGATGAAGGTTCTAGCCGGACGTTACATCTCGATAAGCTTCGTCAAGATGATGGTTGACATCTTCAACATGATTATTGTGCCGGTGCTGGCGGGTTTGATTGCCAACAGGATGCTGTACGGGGGCGGGACTTTTTTTGCACGTGTGCGGCACATGGTGTTGTTCTGTGCAGGATGCGTGGGTGCGGCTGTCTGTACGGCGGTGATCCCGGCGGGTCTGCTGGGAGGACTAAAAAGCGGTTTGGTTGTTGGGTTCGCGATGGTTGGCGTGGTGGGAATCACGAAGGTAGTGATCGATCGCGTTTTTCGGGGACCGGGGAATTGGATGGACCGGGCGCTTCCGGTTGTTTCGATGGCAGCGATTTGCCTGATAATTGGTGTCATCACTGCACGGTCGAGCGAGGACCTGAAGCGGGTTGGCCTTGCGTTGCTTGCGGCCTCGATGATGCACAACGTTTTCGGCTACATGCTCGGATACTGGTTTGCCCGCGCGCTAAGGCTGAACGTCATCGACGCGCGGACGGTGGCGGTGGAAGTCGGCATGCAGAACGGCGGGATGGCGACCGGGATCGCAATGAACACTCTTGGCAGTGCGAAAGCGGCACTGGCACCGGCCATATTCGGGCCGTGGCAGAACGTTTCGGGTTCGATTCTTGCGACCTATTGGCGGCGGCGGCCGCCACGGGAGTGATGAGATTGCGGGACGCATCCTCGTCAGTGCAGAAACGCGATGATTAGAAACAGCCAATGAGAATGAACATCACAAGGCGAGAATGGTTTGCCAAGGCCGGGATCGGCGGAATCGCCGGAACGGCTTTGTCAGGGGCGTTTGTCTCAGCCGAGGAAGCCGAGGCAGTCCGCGGCAGGGTGAATACGAATTCAGAGCCGTCGAAGCTGCGCATTACGGATCTTCGAGTTGTGCCCGTGCGCGGTCAGTTCAGGAGCTATGTTGTTCGGTTGGAAACAAATCAGGGGCTATACGGCTATGGTGAGATCAGGGACGGCGCCAGCGCAACTTACGCACTGATGCTCAAGAGCAGGATTCTCGGCGAGAACCCGTGTCACGTTGACCGGATTTTCAGAAAACTAAAGCAGTTTGGTGGGCACGGCCGACAAGCTGGTGGAGTTGTGGCAATTGAAATGGCATGTTGGGACCTTGCGGGCAAGGCGTGGGGCGTTCCGTGCTGGCAGATGCTTGGCGGAAAGTTCCGGGACAAGATCAGGCTCTATGCAGACACGCCGACTCACAGGGACCCGGAAGAAATGGGAAGACGCCTTTTGAAGCGTCGCGAACGTGGATTCACGTTTCTGAAGATGGACGTTGGGTTGAATCTGCTTCGGGATGTGCCCGGGGCGGTTTCATATCCGCACGGGCAGGGCGTTGATCCGTATTCGCCTCGAGGGGCGTTTGCTTCTGTGCGCCATCCGTTCACGGGGATCCGAGTGAGCGAAAAAGGCCTTGGCGCGCTTCAGGAGTACATGCGCAAGGTTCGGGACGTGGTTGGTTGGGACGTGCCGCTGGCTGTTGATCACTTGGGGCATTTTGGCGTCGAGGATGCCATCAAGGTGGCGCAAGCGCTTGACCCGTTCAATCTGGCGTGGATCGAAGACCCGATTCCGTGGGATTACGCGGACGATTACGTGCGCATCCGACAGTCATGCAAGACGCCGATTCTTACTGGCGAAGACATCTATTTGAAGGAAGGGTTTGTTCCTTTGTTTCAGAAACGAGCGATTTCAATCTGCCATCCCGACCTTGCCACAGCGGGCGGGTTGCTCGAGACAAAGAAGATCGGTGATTTGGCAATGGAACATGGCATATCCATGGCAATGCACATGGCCGGGTCGCCGGTGGCATTGTTCGCGAGCGTCCATTGCGCTGCTGCGACAGAGAACTTCTTCGTGCTCGAGTTCCACGACGCAGACACAGAGCATTACGAGGACCTCGTCGATGGAGTCCCGAAGCCATTTATCGGGCCCGACGGTTTCATCACGGTCCCCGACGGACCGGGACTGGGTGTCACGTTAAATGAGCAAGCAGTGAAAGAGGCAATCCGGCGCAGCGGTCAAGACCCTGAAAAACTTTATTTTCCCCCGACAGAAGAGTGGAATCGGGAACGGTCACATGACAGAATCTGGAGCTGAAGTGTGCCGGCAAAACGGCTTTTGCTGCTTTGCGCAACCGGTTGGCGCAGCACAATGGGCCGGTGTAAATCTGATGTGGGGAGCAAACACTGAACTACGGGTTTCCTGGACCCGGGAATCTCACCGGAACCAGGCAGTGTGCGTTGTGTCTTGCGCTGGTGCACCGTTGAGATTTCCGGGTTGGGCAAACTCAAACTGAACGGAACAATGAACAGAACCATCAAACAAGCTCGACTTCGCTCCGTTGCCGTTAACGCAACAAGACTCTGGTTGATAGGCCAACTGTTGGCCGCGTGCCTGCTCACACAAGCACAGGTCGGCGTGTTTAGCCGGGAGCAGTTGATTGAGTACACGCCTGATTGGAAAGGCGAACGCTTTCCGGACGGACGTCCCAAAGTGCCTGATGACATTTTGGAACGAATGAAAGAAGTATCGATCGAGGAGGCATGGGCTGTTTTAAGGCGGCATGGTTTCAACAACCAGTTCGAGGGCAATTGGGTGCTTGCAGGACCGAAAGAGCCTGTGCTGGTTGGACGCGCCGTTACAGCAGTTTTTCATCCGCTCCGGCCGGACGTTAACGCCGTGATCAAGCAGAAAGGCGAAAAGGAAGGACGCGTTGGAGGACAGAACTCGTGGGTAATCGACACACTGGTCAAAGGCGATGCGCTTGTGGTGGACCTCATGGGCAAGGTTATCGATGGCACGTTCATGGGCGACAACCTCGCCAACGCAATATGGGCCAAAACAGGCGGAAAAGGTGTCGTCATTCACGGGGGCGCACGAGACATCGAAGGAGTCGAAGAAATACCAGATTTCCCGGTTTTCAATCGCGGCTGGGACCCGTCCGCAATAGCTGAAGTCATGTTGATGGGGATCAACGCACCGATTCGAATTGGCCGCGCGTCAGTGATGCCGGGCGATGTCGTGCTGGGTAAGAAAGAAGGTGTCATTTTCATTCCCGCGCACCTTGCGCAGGAAGTTGTCGAGACTTCCGAAATTGTCCGGCTCAGGGATCAGTTTGGACATCAGCGGTTGCGCGAGGGGAAATACACGCCAGGGCAAATAGACCGCAAATGGACCGAAGACATCGAGAAGGATTTTTCGGAGTGGCTGAAGGCAAAAGGCAAAGATCTCACGCCCGAACAACGCGAACGATTGTTGCGGGGGCGGACGTGGTGAGGATAACCTTGATATGCAGATGAACATCAGCCGTCGGAGATTGCTTGGTCTTGCTGGCATGGGTCTTGGAGGTGCACTGCTGAGCTCGAGACCCGGAAGCGAGGTTCTTGGTTCGGAGCAGCCACAAAGCACCCAAAAGCCTGCGGGGCCGCTGAAAATAACCAAGGTCAGACCAATTCTCACTTCGCCCCAGCCGGGCGTCAGGTTTGTGGTGGTCAAGGTCGAGACTTCAGAGCCCGGCTTGTACGGGTTGGGTTGCGCCACGTTCAACCAGCGGCCACTTGCGGTCAAGGCCGCGGTTGAAGAGTATCTTGACCCGTTTTGCCGGGGGCGTGACGCCGACAACATTGAGGACATTTGGCAGACTGCGTACACAAGCTCTTACTGGCGGAATGGGCCGGTGTTGAACAACGCGCTGAGCGGGCTTGACCAAGCGCTCTGGGACATCAAAGGGAAACGTGCGGGGCTGCCGGTTTATCAGCTTCTTGGGGGAAAATGCAGGTTCGCCGTGGTATGTTATGCACACGCTTCGGGGCGAACGCTCGAACAGTTGGCCGAGAACGTACAAGCAAAGAAAGAACAAGGGTTCAGGCATATTCGAATTCAACTCGGCGGGTATGGGTCGCCTCATCTTTCGGGCGGGGCTGACTTTCGTGAATCAGGTTTCGGATCGGCTCGGGACACGCACATGGATGCCGGGCCGTATCTGAAGTCGGTGCCGCAGATGTTCGAGTACATCAGGAGCAAGTTTGGAGACGAATTGAATCTGTTGCATGACATTCACGAGCGTGTCGAGCCCGTCGAAGCGATCAATCTGTGCAAGGAACTGGAGAAATACCGGCCGTTCTTCATCGAAGACCCGCTCGCGCCGGAAGCAATCGGATACTTCAGAATGTTGCGACATCAAACGTGCGTCCCAATAGCGATGGGCGAACTGTTCAACAGCCCGCACGAGTGGATCGGACTGATTTCTGAAAGATTGATCGACTTCATTCGAGTTCATATCTCGCAGGTTGGCGGGTTGAGCGTGGCAAGGAAGATTGCAGCCCTTGCCGAATGGTTCCAGGTCCGGACTGCATGGCACGGCCCGGCGGATGTTTCACCTGTTGGCCACGCAGCGAATGCGCACCTGGACCTTGCAATTCACAACTTCGGCATCCAGGAGGCCGTCGCGTTTAATCAGGCAACGCAAGATGTTTTTCCGGGCTGTCCAACGCTCAAGAACGGATATCTGCAAATTCGAGAGGCGCCCGGACTTGGTGTGGACATCGACGAGCCATTGGCCCGGAAGTTTCCTTTGCCTGAACATCCAGGTTACTGGGAACCGGTGCGCCGGCGCGACGGCACGACTGTTCGCCCTTGAATCGGGGTTTCATTCGCAATTGGGAACAGCATGCGCACCGAGAACCGAAGGTTGCGACCGCTCTTGTGCGACGGAGATTGTTGGCCAAACCTTTGCTTTGCTATTGCGCCGAAATGTCAAGACGGTTCTCATTTCTGGGTCCTAGCGTATGCTATGGCACGAGCGACCAAACTCTCGGCAAAATTCGCGAAGGCCAACTCGGCGCAAGGCTCGGAGAATGCTCCGCGTTGGCCGGAATCCTTGGGCGACATGATCAAGCATGCCGCATCATACAGGCGTTCACGGACCATTTTCGTTAAAAGAATCTCGTACCGTCTCGCGTAGGATGCATTGCGAAATTCCTCAAAAACCGGGAAATGTGGCTCGACCACAGAGACGGGACGCGTAGAGCCAGGGGCATCCTCAAGAATCATGAGGTATCCCAGCCATGGTCGTGGTGAGCCACGAAACGCTCCTTCGCGAAATGCAGCCCAATAGTCTGTCGCATTTCCGAGCGCTTCCTCAGCTCGGTTGTTGTAATTGTTGCCAAAGGAGGGACCAACTTGTGCCTTGAATTCAACCGTTGCCAGAAGACGGCCGTCAACCACCACGACAAGGTCCCATTGCTTTTCAGCACGATAGTATCCAGGCAACTCGACACGGGTTCGTCGATGGACCGCGGTGTCGCTGAGACCAGCCTCGACGACAAGTTTTCTAATGGCTTCTGCGAAACCGTCCAAGTGAGCTCCCCCGGTGACAGCGCTTCTCTCGCCGCGATCGCGCTCTCCAGACTTGCCGCCTTGGGCTCTGGCCTGTCGCGCCCGAGTTCTCCAGAAATGACGAACCGCCTCTTCAATGAGGCTGGCGAACTCCTTTTGATTCTTTGGCATTAGCTCTGCGCGTCTTCCTGTACCTGAATGTTGACCGCGGAGAAAAGCCCCGTAGTTTCATCACGGATGCGGTGTTCTGCCATCTTGAAGTAGTGAGGATCGACCTCGCAGCCTATGCTGTTTCGTCCACAGCGCGCCGCGGCAACGCTTGTTGTGCCTGTGCCCATAAAGGGATCAAGCACTGTATCACCAACGAAGCTGAACATGCGAATCAATCGCTGCGCCAGCTCGACTGGGTACGGTGCTGGATGCTCACTGGTAGAAGCTCCTGTGAGCCCGGTCCAGACTTGCTGAAACCACCGCTGGTAGTCCCCCACGGAAATGACGCTTAGTAGCCGTTTGGCCAGCGAGGGATTCCGATAGCCACCCGGCTTTCTCTGCATGAGTATGAATTCGATGTCGTTCTTAATCACCGCGTTGGGCTCATATGGTTTTCCAAGGAACCCGGCGCCTCCATTATCGACTTCATAGGCGGCGTTTGCGATCTTGCTCCAGATTATCGGGGAGAGGTTGTCGAACCCGAGGCGCCGGCAGTGCTCTTGAATCGATGCGTGAAGGGGTACGACAGTGTGGCGACCGTTATTCTTGCGACGTGAGAGGCAGACATCACCGACTACGCAGATGAGCCGACCGCCCGGTACAAGAGCGTTTAAGCAGTGACTCCACACTCGGTCGAGCTCTGCAAGAAATTCCTCATAATTCTGAATATGTCCGAGTTGTCCCTCCGAGTGCCTGTACTCTTTGAGTGTCCAATAGGGCGGCGAGGTCAACACTAGATGGATCGAATTGGGACGCAGGTCACCAAGAGAGCGCGCATCTCGAAGCAGAAGCCGATGAACGGTCGGAATGGAGCGCACCGCGTTTTCGATCAAACTCATCAACCTTGCGTCCTTCGCAATTGCCGGGATCGCGGTCTGCGGGTTCTCGATTGATCGCAGTTCTTCGGGGAGCAGTTCCCAAAGCTCCCCACCCCACTCTTGGACAGGATGTGTACTGTGATTTGCCAATGCGCTTACCTTCCCGGTTTGATCGCTATACAAAGTGTGATGTTCCCGTTGTTGCATTCACTTGATCCATCCAAACGCAGACTCGATATGCAACCACTAAAATGACTGTCAGCTCCAGCAAAACCTTCATGAATATAGCTTTTGCCGAAGTCAATCGCAATCCCGTTTTGGTCTTACCCGCCAGCTGCTGAAGTGTTGTCCCCTCAGATTTCGACATCGCCCACGGATTGACCGGGCAGAACAATCTGTGGTGTGCTGAAATCTGCTGGCAAGCTATCTGCTCCGAAACCCACATGAAAGCCTTCCCCCTAAAGCCGGGAGTCTAACAGCCGCGGGCACGGCATCGCCACATGCGCCGGGCAACCGGTCGCCGTTGGAATTTCGAATTTGCGCCGAAACCAGAAAACTTTTTCTCAGAGCTCCAGCGCGCCAAGGGCAGCGCGCCCTGCCGTTCGTGAGGCAGCGCGGGCGCTCCGCGCAAACCAGAAACAACGTGTCTGTCCCCATATCGACATCCGCTGGGTTCCTCCACAGACTTGGGTAACTGCGGATTGGAACAAGGGACAATCCGCCGGCCACGCCGTAATCCGGGGGCAAAACCCAAACAACGAGCCTGTCACTCTATTTGCGCCTTTGTTGGATGCGCACCGGCGGCAGGCGGCATGTGCTGAAGCAAGTCATTTGCCTCCGCATTCGGTTGCCAGGGAAGGAGGCAGCCGAGGACCGGTCAGATTTCCGGGCAAAGGCTGACGGGCTATAGAAGGAGACGTGCTCATGCACGGGAAACGAACCGTCATGGCACCGCAAGCTGTCCAAGAACGGCAGCATGACGTGCGCCAGTTGTTTCAGGCAGGTTTCCGGGCAGCCCTTTGATCCTGTACCATGCCAACACCGCAAATGCGGCAGGTTCAACAGCCTGAAGTGGCCAGCCGAGAGAGTCGCTCTTAACAACTTCGACCTCGGCGAACAGCGCACGCAGGTTTTGAGTGATTCTTCCGACGAGCATGTGATTCGCGGCGCCGCCCCCACACAGAATCACGCGGTCAGGCGCCGCACCGAGGTGAAGGGCGTAGTTAAATGCAATCGATCTGGCCGTGTACTCGGTGAGAGTTGCAATCACGTCGGAGCACGACAGCCGCCGTGCTTTGATTCTTCGCAGTGCAGTGTCCCAAAAGGTTTCCCCGAACATTTCGCGTCCGGTGCTTTTAGGGGGCGGCGCCCTGAAGAACGGGTGTTCAAGCCACTCGCTCAAGAGAAACTCGTCAATGGCACCTCTTGCCGCCAATTTCCCGTCGGTGTCGCATTTCTTTCGGCCTTCAGTGAAATGACGGACAGCGATGTCCAGCAACATATTCGCCGGTCCTGTGTCGAACGCCAGAATTCGCGGCGAATCTTCTGCTCGGAAATCAAGGAGTGTTACGTTGCTGATGCCGCCGAGATTGTTGACACAAACCACACGACGCTGCTGACCGAATGCCAGCTTGTGAAACAGTGTTGCTAATGGTGCGCCCTGTCCGCCCGCGGCGAGGTCCGCCGCTCTGAAATTCGAGACCACGGGCAAACGCAGTTCTTCGACAAGCCACGCTGCTTCGCCGAGCTGAAACGTTGCGGGATTGCGCTTTTTCGGAGAGTGAAAGATGGTCTGGCCGTGCAAACCTATTACCATCGGCCGGTCCTGCCCGAGCCCCGAACGCACAGCGCATGCGTAAAACCGACCGAGGTCGTGGTGGAGTTGCGCAACCTCCCAACTGCTGGACTGACATTTCGCGGCAGAAATGATTCGCTCACGAAGCCGCTTGGGAAATGAAACCTGCCAATGCCTCCGCAATTTGACCTGGGTGTCCGTGACAGCGCAAAGCGCACAATCAACACCGTCAACGCTTGTTCCGGACATTATCCCCAGCGCAAGATCGGTTCTTTGGCTGTCGCGCAAGGGTGTTCTCTTGGTCATATGCGTTTTTCCTTTTTCTGCGGGCCAACGCGCAGCTCGGCGAACCTGTTGCGCTTTAAGAACACACTCTCAGCGCCCCGCACCGCCGGAAACGAAGCTTGATCTCAATCATTCGAACCGGCTTGGCCATGCACCGCAAGTGCGGTTCGCCTGGAGCGCGGCCTGGATGCACGCTCAGTGCGCCGCAACACGCGTTCGAGGCGTTTGATCTCCCGACGCAATAAATCCTCTGCGTGCCAGCCGTGTTCCTGGCAGCAACAGGCAAGGTCGAAGAGGATTTTGCCAATGGCACGCTGCGAACTCGGCAGAGCTTTCGCCGCGTGCCCGCGCTCGGGCCGACGTTTCTGATTTGAACCTGGCGGGACAAGATTGGCTTTGACAGCCTTTTTCCAGAGCTTCTGGGCGCGTTCAAGCGCGGGAAGGTATCGGGGTATTCCGTCGAGTGCGGATGTCCGTGTTTTCCCTTGAGACTCTTTTTCGGCGGCTTTCAGGCGGTCCCACTGGGCAAGAACTGCGTCGGCAGACCGTATTCTGCGACTGCCGAAGACATGCGGATGACGGAAAATGAGTTTCTTTACAATGCGACGAGTCACGGCATTGAAATCAAAAGCGCCGCGTTCACTTGCGATCTGACTGTGCAACACTACGTGAAGGAGAACATCTCCGAGCTCCTCTTCAAGGCTCTCATCATCGTTGGCGTCGATTGAATCAAGGACCTCGTATGCTTCCTCGATCAAATGATACCTGATGGACTTGTGAGTTTGCTGCCGGTCCCACGGACATCCCTTTGGTCCGCGCAAGCGCCGCACTACATCCAACAGCTCGTCGATGGGGCGTGGTTTCATAGAATAACCAGATTATCACGGTGTATCAGCTCCGTCGGACACGGCTTGCCTTCTGCGATGTCGGCCGCGCTGCATGCTACTATGCCCCTTGCAAATTCTGTCCCGTCGGCGTCGCACACACGCACAACATCACCTTCGGAAAAATCGCCTTCACATCTGAGGACACCGGGCTGAAGCAGGCTCTTGCCGCTTTCGCGCAAAGCACGCTTGGCGCCGTCATCCACAACAAGCGTGCCTTTCGGATGATGGAAAAAGGCAATCCAACGCTTTCTGCCAGTAAGTTTCTTTGGCTGTGGAACAAACAGCGTTCCTTCGGATTCACAGTTCATGATTCGTGAGAGAACATCGCGTTTTTTCCCCGAAGCTATGACCATGGGGATGCCTGCGCGCATGACCATTTTCGCCGCTTCGATCTTTGAAATCATGCCGCCTACGGCCGTCGGGCTCGACGTGCTCCGGGCAAGACGTTCAACGTTCGAGTCGATTTTCGCCACGGTGCTAATGAGTTTTGCCTCCGGGGTGCCGTATTTCTGGTACAGCCCTTCTGTGGTAGTGAGAATGACGAGCAAATCGGCTGGCAAGAGACAAGCCACAAGCGCGGACAACCTGTCGTTGTCGCCCACCTTGATTTCCGTGAATGAGACCGCATCGTTCTCGTTGATTATCGGGAGTATGCCGCGTTCGAGCAGAGTCACGAGGGTGTTTCTGGCATTGAGATGGCGCTCGTGATGTTCAAGATCATCGTGTGTCAGAAGCACCTGCGCAACATGAACACCAAGCTTGCCAAATATCTCGTCGTAAGTAGCCATCAGACGCGATTGGCCGACGGCGGCGCACGCCTGCAACTCTGCGAGCTTTCCGGGGCGATGATCGTAACCAAGAACGCCCATGCCGGCGCCAACTGCGCCAGACGTCACCAGCAAAACCTCTTTGCCTGTTCGACGGAGATCGGCGAGCTGAGCCGCCAACTGCACCATTTGAAGAAAATCGGGCTGTTTCCGGCTGTCGGTCAGGACACCGGTGCCAACCTTCACAACCACACGATTTATGTTCGTCAACAAACTCAAGCGCACGGACACATCTCACTCGAAAAACGGTGCTCCTTAAAGCTCAAAGTATCTTATGAGCTTATCGACAGAGGTTGCAACAAAGGCTGATGTGCACAGACAAAGTGCCAGACTCGATATTCCAGCCCGGAAATCCCACCGAAATGAAGTTTTGGGTGCCTTGATCTGGTCAGACGGTGAGATTCCCAGGGCCCGCATATTCCTTGGTTGCTTGAAGACACCCGTTTCGCAGACTGCTCAGGGTATGAAATATGCGGGCTAGATGTTCGACAGTTATGCCCCCGACGCAGAGGGGCCGAAGATGAATTCTTGCCATGCGCATGGGTATCGCGATAAGAAACCGGGTGTGGCGCTGTCGCGGCGCAAAGCCGCAGGCCGCATGGAACCATCGTTATGCTCGCTGCACAAACAGAAAACAGCAACCGCCCGCCGCGCAAGATCGTGGAGGTGGCGCGTGAAATCGGGTTGGACACGGACCGGATTTTGCCTCATGGGCACTACATCGCAAAAATCCCCGTTGACGAACTGGAACAGCGAAAGGACAAGCCGGATGGACGGCTGATTCTTGTGACTGCGATGACGCCAACGCCCCAGGGCGAGGGCAAGACCACAACGACCATTGGTTTGGCAGACGCCATAAGGCGATTGGGGCATCGAACGATGTTTTGCTTGCGGGAACCTTCGCTCGGCCCGTACTTCGGAATCAAGGGCGGTGGCACCGGATCAGGCCGGTCGCAGGTCGTTCCTGCCGAAGACATCAATCTGCATTTCGTCGGCGACATGTACGCGGTGGAAAAAGCCAACAACCTGCTGTGCGCGATGGTTGATAACCACCTCCAACACGGCAACGAGCTTGGCATTGACCCGAGAAGAATCGTCCTGCGGCGTGTGATAGACCTCAACGAACGCTCGCTCCGCGATATCATCATTGGGTTGGGCGGGCCAAAACACGGCGTGCCGCGCCGAGACGGCTTCAACATCACCCCCGCGTCAGAGGTAATGGCAATTCTCTGTCTTGCGGAAGATTATGCGGACCTCGGGCGCCGAATGGCGCGGATGGTTGTGGGATTTACCTACAAGGGCGAGCCGGTGTCAGCCGATGCAGTGCAAGCTGTGGGGGCAATGCAGGTGCTGCTAAGGGACGCTGTTCACCCAAACCTGGTGCAGTCGCTGGAGGGAACGCCTGCATTTGTTCACGGCGGTCCGTTCGCAAACATTGCGCAGGGAACAAACACGTCCATTGCAACGCGAATGGCGCTCAAGCTGGCTGATTATGTTGTAACTGAAGCCGGGTTCGCGACAGAATTGGGTGCGGAGAAATTCTTTCACATCAAGTGCAGGACTGCAGGGCTTGCGCCTGCAGCGGTTGTGATAGTGGCGACGGCAAAGGCGGTCGCTTACCACGGAGGATTCCGTGAAACGGGCGGACTGGGTAACCTCGCAAAGCACATCGAAAACATCAGGTTGTTCGGTTTGGAACCGGTCGTTGCCGTCAACCGGTTTGCCGACGACAATCCATCTGACCTCAAAAAAATCATCAGGTTCTGCGAGAAATGCGGAACCGAGGCTGTCCTTGCAGAACACCATTCGTTGGGCGGGGAAGGCGCTGTAGCGCTGGCTGAGGCGGTCCTCCGCGTTGTGCAAAGCAAGAAGCGGCACTCGCTGCGTTACTTGTACCCGCTCGATTGGCCGCTCGAGAAGAAATTGGACGTTTTGGCGCGGAAGCTTTACGGGGCTGACGGGGTCGAGCTCGACCGGAACGCAAGAAGCGATTTGGAGTTGCTTAACAAACATGGCTTTTCCAGTTTGCCCGTTTGCGTTGCCAAAACACCCTTGTCGCTATCGGACGACCCGTCGCGTCGTGGCCGCCCAAGCGGATTTCGTGTGAACGTGAGCGAGTTTAGAATCTCTGCGGGCGCTGGGTTTGTCGTGGCCATTTGCGGCAACATCGTGACGATGCCAGGTCTTCCCAAAGTGCCCGCCGCAGCGCGGATCAAGGTTCTGCCTGATGGCCGGGCGACGGGCTTAAGCTAACCCCGCATATGTCCCAGCCACGCGTAGCCGGAACCAGAGTTGCCTGACAGGCAGTGCCCCGGCTCGTGTGCCTCCGTCGGACTGTCAGCCACGCCGGGGTTGCAAAATATCTGTTGCTACTCCGTCGCCGGGAAAAGTGTTCTGTTCATACCCCCACTGGACCCGCCGCTACCGGATTAACCTCCAACGCCATGAACCTCTTCCGCCCAAAGGCGGCACTGTGACCGGCCGCGGGCGTGGCTTCGCCCGATGCACGCAACAACCTATCGCCGTCAGAGTTCCGCGTTTGCGTGGAAAACTTAGAAACTACGTGTCTGTCCCCATATTCCGGATATTCCGGCCGCATCAGCCCGATGACCGATCGTACGGCAGGCTTCGATGCCCAGAATCGCACAACCGAATATTCACCGGTTGGGTGCGGCGAAGAATCGCGGCGCTCCCACCGACGCGTTGGAGATAACACCAGCGGTCGGGAGCGCGGCCGTCCTCGGCCGCATCAATCCGCCGCCCCGATCTCACACCAGTTTCGATCATCCCAATCCGGCGCCCGGACGTTGACCGGCTGGGGATTTACAAACAAAGTGCCTGTCCCCATATCGGCAGCCGAAGGCTTTATCCACAGACTTCGGCAGCCGCCGATTGGAACAAGGGACAATCTACGAGCCACGCCGCGACCAGGGGGCAAAACCCAAATAGCGAGCCTGTCACTCTATTTGCGTCCTTGTTGGAACGGGCGCGGGAGGCAGGCATTCTGTCGTGTATTTCGAGTATTTCGCGGTTGAATGCTGGGATTACAGTAACGTAATCGCCGGCGGGACCATCTCGAGCTGGGATTGAATCCAGTTGGATGATCCGTGATGTGTAACGTGCTGGGCTATGGTGTGGGTGCTACCGAGGATTCTCGATTGTTGGTGGGGGTGCTTTTTCTTTCATGAACGACGCGAGATCAACGGTCCGCCGTGTGATTCTTGCCTCCTCTGCCGCGAAGGCGAGGATGTGGCTGTGGGCAGTTGAATCGATGCCGGCTTCGAGCGGTTCGCCGGCTGGCTTGGTCATTTCGTCGTAGAGGGCGTCGATCAATCCCGCGTCACCGCCGCCGTGGAGTTCATATCCGCCGTCCTGGGCCTGGACCGTGTAACGCTTTGGCTGGCCCTCATGAGGAATAACGACAATGTGCGAGCCGAAGTGCTTGCGGTAAGTTTCGCCGCCCTTGAGCACACCGCGGGTACCATAGACCTCGATATGTCTGCCGTTTTCGAAGGCGGTCATTGTAAAAGTGGCAGTAATACCACCCTCGAACTCCATCGCGAGCACTTGGTGATCAACGACGTCGTTATCGCATCGGTACACACATCGTCCCCAGGGGCTTTTGCGGAGCCAGTCCAGGATTTCATCTGTTGTGGCATGTGCGGCGCGGTCGTACACCATCCCAAGCCACGGGTTGCGTTGGTCTGTCGTGTACCTGATGGCGTTGTAGGGGCACTGATCACCGATTGGACAACCGTCGGTGCAGCGCGCTGGCACACCGGGCGGGGCGTTCTCAGAGCGGAAGAACCGGTTTAACCCGAAGCTGGCCACATTGCGGCAGGGCCGCCCCACGAGCCAATGCAGTATGTCCATGTCATGACAACATTTGGAAAGTATCATTGGCGAGCTGCGAGCGCTGACAGCCCAGTGGCCGCGCACGAATGAATGTGCCTGATGCCACGGCATGACACCCTCGCTGGCCTGGATCGAAGCGATTTCGCCCAGTTCACCCGAAGTGATGATCTCCCGGAGCTTGCGATAGAATGCGGCGAAGCGGAGTACGAAGCAGACCATGACACGGCGGCCGGTGGTTCTGGCAAGCCGCTCGATATCGATCACCTGCTCGACGCGCGTGCCGATAGGTTTTTCGAGGAGCACATCGTAGCCGAGCTCGATCGCGCGGCGACAGGGCAGATAATGGTCGTTGTCCTGGGTTGCGATGACGACCACATCGGCAAGCTTGCCTGCGCGGAGCAATTCGTCAGCGCCCCCGAATTGGGCAAAGTCGGTGTTGGCCGAAAGCTTTCGAATTCGCTCGACCCGTTCCGGGACAGGGTCGGCAGCAGCGACCAGTTGAAACCTGTCGGGGTGATGCATCATGAGCTGCGCGTAAGTCCAACCTCGCGCACCGCAACCGATGAAAGCGATTCTGAGTGGGCGCCCCATAACAATCTGAGCAATTCAATCACAGTCGGTCCTGGCTGCAACAAATTCTTGGTGCAAAGGTTCACGAAAGGCAGAATGCGATGTGGCTGGCAAAACGAATCGGTTCAATGTAGAACGCCTGCGCATGGCATCGATCTGGGACCGTTGTTTGCGGCGCAAATCACTCGATCGGCTGGTGGCGGACACGGAATCACCTGCGTACCGCCTGAAGCGGAGTCTTGGGCCGGTGCAACTGACGGCATTGGGGATTGGAGCGATTGTTGGTGCGGGGATATTTTCGACTGTTGGGAGCGCCGCAGCGGGCGGGTCTCAACATCTCGGCGCAGGTCCTGCGTTGGCGGTTTCGTTCGTATTGGTCGCAGTAGCATGTGGGTTCGCGGCGTTATGCTACGCGGAGTTCGCGTCAATGGCACCGGTGGCAGGCTCGGCCTACACATACGCTTATGCGACACTGGGCGAGTTGGTTGCGTGGATAATTGGGTGGGACCTGATTTTGGAATACGCCGTGGGCAACGTTGCCGTGGCAATTTCCTGGTCGGCCTATTTCCAGGAGCTGTTGCGCGGGTTGGGTATTACGTGGCCGTGCTGGCTGGGCACGGACCTTCGGTCTGCTATTCAAGCCGCCGCGCAAGTTGCCAAACTGAAAGCCGAGGCTGGGGACCTGACAATCTTGGGTGGTGCTGCGTTGCGCGACGCGCTGGCGCTTGAGACCGCGCCGCGCGTGTTCGGGCTTCCGATTGTTTTCAACCTGCCGGCATTGTTGATCGTGGCAGCCATTACATGGGTGCTGGTTATCGGGATTCGCGAAAGCGCACGGTTCAACACGATAATGGTGATACTCAAACTGATTGTTGTGGCGTTCTTTCTTGTGGTGGGCGCCCTTTACGTGAAACCTGAGAACTGGCATCCGTTCGCGCCCAACGGGGTTTACGGGATTTGGAGTGCCGCGGCCATAATCTTTTTCGCCTATATTGGCTTTGATGCAATATCGACGGCAGCGGAAGAAGCGCGCAATCCACAGCGTGACATGCCGATCGGGATTATCGCAAGCCTTGTGATCTGCACGGTGTTCTATGTTGCGGTAGCCGTGGTGCTGACGGGGATGGCGAGTTGGAAAACGCTCGGGACCGCTGAACCACTTGCTTCTGCATTTGAACCGCTGGGTCTCCGATGGGTGCCGGGAATTATTGCTGTCGGCGCGTTGCTCGCGAACACCTCGGTGCTGATTGCTTTCCAGCTCGGGCAACCGCGAATTTTCTTCTCAATGGCCCGCGACGGACTGCTTCCAGCATGGGCAGCGACGGTTCATCCAAAGTACCGTACACCGCACGTCACGACGATCCTGACGGGTGTATTCGTCGCGGTATTTGCGAGCGTCACGAACATCAATGAGATGGTCGAACTTACAAATATCGGGACGCTGTTTGCCTTCCTGTTGGTTGCTGCCGGTGTGATTGTGCTGCGTGTGATTCGGCCCGAATGGCCGCGCCCTTTTCGCACGCCGTTTGTTCCTGTGGTGCCGTTGTTGGCGATGTGCTGCTCGGCACTCCTGATGATCGCACTGCCAGTAGTTACATGGATTAGATTCATCCTTTGGTTGGTCGCAGGACTGATCGTCTATTTCCTTTTCGGCGTGCGGCGAAGCAAACTGAACCAGACAGAACAATTGTAGGAGCATGGCGTGCTGGACTGATCATGCGTGTCGAGCGCGACCCTCGGCCCCAGACTGACAATGCATTGAATGCGCTAATGTCCAGCCCGCATATTTCCCAAGCCGGCGCATCCGGGACCAAAGTCGCCTGACGGGCAAGGCCCCCGGCTCTTGCACCACCCGGACCTTCAGTCACGCCGGGCCGCGACATATCCCCTGCGACTCCGTCGCAAGGAATAGCGTGCCGACCCCAATGGTTTCTCACGCGCTGCCACGCATGCAGCGGCCGTTGGCAGGCGCGAAGCGCTTGGAGTGCGGCAGCTTGCTGCCGCTTTGTTTCTATGCCCAAACAACGTGCCTGTCCCCATATCGGCGCCCGATGGGTACCTGCACAGACTTCGGCAACACCGGATTGGAACAAGGAACAATCTGCGGAGCATCCCGCAATCAGAGAACAAAACCCAAACAACGAGCCTGTCACTTTATCTTTATCCGACGCATGCCCAAAGGCCGTGCTGTTGTGACCGCGTTACTGGCGGCCAGAGGAGCAGACACGTAGATATTCATCAAACTCGCAGCCTGAGAATCTTCGCGAATAGGAAAGACTCTTCAATATAATCTTCCGAAGACACTCGCTTTGCAGTGCAACGGGCATCGAAGTGTCTCGTGCATGCGGTTCTGCCCCCTTTTGCCTTGACCCGCCACACACGGTTTGGCACAGTCGAAACACGTCGAAAAGTAAATTCCGTAATAGAGTTGGGACCGAGGAAACAATCCAGATGTGCACCCCGAATCGCAAAGGAAACAATATGGAACGCGCTCACATCGCTGCCTGTTTACTGTTTGCCATCATGCCTGCATTGGGAGACGGGATGCCGCTTGACCTGCAATCTTTCTTCGACACCGACGCCGTACTCGAGACCGGCGGCATCGGCGAAGGTCTTGCTCTTGATACAGAGGGCCGGCGACTTGATGCCGGGAGTCTGCCCCCGACCTTTGTGGATGGGGCCGTCACTGCGACGCAGGACGGGCTTGCGCGGTTTCGTTTCGCTCCGCTCAAGCAGGCTTCGCTTGACGCTCTGATGATAGATGGGCAGGTGCTGCCGGTGGACGCCGGCCTGGTGGAATCGATAGACCTCGCGCTATTGTCAGCTCCGGGTGCGTTTCCGAATCCTTTCACTTCTCTCGAGTTTAGGTACACTGATGGATCTGTCGAGACCCGGCGCTTGGGTCCGGTTCCAGGGTGGTTTAACAGTCCGACTGCCTTTGACCATACCGTCTATCGGTACACGGACGAAAGCCAGGTGCAGTTGCTGCTCAGGTTTGCAACCGATTTCGGCAGCGACGAGGCGGCGCATCTCGTACAGGAGCGCGGCAATGGCAACGCTGGCGGCTGGCGGTTCGTGGATGGAACCGGGTACGTGCTGTATCGGCTTGGTGAGCTCCAAGGCATCAACCAGGCGACCTTGGGGGTGACGGTCGGAAACAACTTCGTTATTTCGATTGCGACCGAGTATTGGGATCCCGCCATTTCGACTACAGACGGTTACACCGTGCTTGCTAACTCGATGGAACTGTACGGTGGCTTCGAGCACCGCGCTCTTGGCAACCTCAAACAGTACGAATTCGATGTGACGCCGTTTTTGGCCGCTGGCACCGGCGAACTGTACATCCTGCTTACAGACGCAACCCCGGCCAATGGTTGGGGGCCGTTCTTGCAAGCCATCAGTCTGTTCACTGGGAGCGCACGAACGTTCGAGGAAACCCTCGAACCGCCCGTCGATGTGAGCGGGGCGACCGTCCACGCCATGTTTGCGACCGGCAGCGAGGCGGAGAAGCCATACCTTTACGATAACAGCGGCTCAGGGCCGTCGAACCGCGGCCATCGTTTCGCCGACGCTTCACAGTCGATCACATACCGTTTTGATTTGCCTGACGAAGTTACGTCCGCACGGCTGACGATGGACTTGGCGAACAACTTCGTTGTGTCGTTGGGCGGTTCGAGCGATCTGATCCGTTACCACAGCGTAAGTGCAGCCACCGCCGACGAGCGCCTTTACCTCGTCGATGAAGGCAACAGCATCGCAGGGGGCGATTTCCGTTTTGCCGATGGCACGGCCTACATGATCTACCAGTTTGATTTGCCCGACGACGTAACGACGGCTTTCGCGGTGGTCCATGTGGGCAACCAGTTTGTGATTGAGGTGGCGGCGGGCCCAGAGGGCGAGTTCCAAGTCGAAAAGGACTGGGTCGCGGAGACAGGACAGGAAACGACGGACATTAGCAACCTAACCGATTACCCGATTGACCTCACCAAGTACTTGACCAACAACCCGGCGAAAGTGGTCCGCTTGCGACTTTCAGACGGCGTGCCGAGCAACGGCTGGGGGCCATATCTCAAACGAATCGTGATTGCAAACCGACCCGACATTAGCGGCACAACGTTCGAGACCGTTCTCAACTCCCAAGACCTTTACGGGGAAGATATCCATACCGAATACAACAAGGGATACTACACAGTGGACTTGGCGCCATTCCTGGTCAACAACCCGCGCAAGGAGATTTCCGTGAGATTCACCGATGGCAGCACATCGGACGGGTGGGGTCCGGGCATCTTTTGGATGGCTGTTTACACCGGCCAGATCAACGTCTGGTCGGATGGTTTGGTGTTCCGCGACTTGCGAACCACCTTGGGCGACCCTGTTAACTACGGAGCATGCCTGCTGCATAGGCGCTACTCGGTCAACGCTGGAAAGACGCTCTCGGCCATTGCTCTGCCCTCGCAGCCAGCAAACGAGGCAAACCGAGTCTATCTCCTCGCTGCGACACTCAACACCGCCGAGACGCCACCACGTCTGACAGCATCACGCATCCCTGGGGGCAAGGTCAGAATCACCTGGCCGGCGGCTGCGAGCGGCTACCGCTTGCAGGGCGCCACCAGTTTGACGCCGCCGGCGAACTGGACCGATGTACTCGGTACACCCTCGAAGGTAGGGGAAGAGTTCGCGCTTGAGATCCAGGCCTCCTTGGCGACGCAATTCCTTCGACTGATTAAGTAATTCACCACATATCAATTGTGCCTGCTGATGTCGGCAGCTTCTGGCCTGGAAATCTCACCGGAATGAAGCTTCGGGTATCTGAAGCCGGTCAGAGGTGAGGTTTCCGGGTTAGGCCTCGCAAGGGCGGTTGGCGAATCCGCGCTATTGTGGCCTTTGGCTGTTGGGCGGGGGGAGATTCTCGTGTTGGCCGGCGGGTCTTTGGAATCTCCAAGTCAAAACTCGAGTGGAATGCGCACAACGATCCCGCCCATGACATCGCCGACCTTGAAATCCTTTTTCGGGCTTGATGGGTGAGCGTTGTGGCACTCGGCGCACGACGGCAGAGTGGCGAGATCGGCATACACAGCCGTGAAATAGCTGCGTCCGCCGAGTTCTTCTTCGGCATAAAATGGTTCGTTTGGTTTGCGTGCGACCACCTCGAGGCCCTGTTGTTCGACCATCGTTTGGGGGCCGTGACTGTTATTGATTGGCCAGAGGGAGCGGAGCGTGTACGAGAACTCAGCGCCTTTCTGTTGGATGCTTCGAGCGGCGTGGCGCAGCATTTGAGCGTGCACGGGCAGGCATTGTTCTGACTGCCAGTTCTCGCTTGCTGCGATCCGCCTTTGGTCTGACGCAAGCCTTTGCACGATCAGTTCTGCGTACGCCTGTCTATCGGCTGCGATCACGGCGTGCAATGAATCGGCAAACTTTTTCAGGCTGACGGATCTGAGTTTGTGTGCTTTCTCTTGGGATTCTGCGGCGGACCATCCCGCAGCCAAAACCAGACCAAACAGGAAAAACGCTGAGATTAGCGAAGGTGCTTTCATTGTAACGGTTCGCGCAAGACAAGGATTTGATCAACATTCACATTGGTGAGAGTCTGCGAAACTCCGCCCGGCCACCAAAGTACAACTTTGTCGATCTTGGTTCTTTGCCCGAGCCCGACATGGACGCGCGGGTCGCTTTGCATGAGGAAGCCTGAGGGGCATGTGGCTTCGGCGCGCCAGGTCTTGTCGCCCGCGTGAATCTCGATGCGTGTGCCATAGGCGTTTCTGTTGCTACGGGTGCCTTCGAGTTTGAACTTTAGCCAATGGTTGGTGGCCGGGGACCTGTTGCGCAACAGAAAGGCGCGATCGGAAATGGCTGTGATGAGAATGTCCAGTCTTCCGTCGTTGTCGAAATCGAGCACTGCATTTCCGCGGCCGTTGATGGGCGTTTTGAAGAACGCGCCGCCTTTTGGGCCTGCGTCGGTGAACCGCGCGGTTCCATCGTTTTCGAGGAGGAGGGACACCATGCCGTCCAGCGTGAATGCGCTGCCATTTGCGATGCACAAATCAAGGTCGCCGTCGTTTTCCATGTCGATGAAAACCCCTCCCCACGCGGTGTATTTCTGAGTGAGGAGGCCGAGGCCTGATGCCCACATGCGGTCTTCGTACAGTCCTCTTGGCGTCCGAAGGTAGAGTGAGCCGTAACCGAGGCGTGTTACGTAAATGTCGAGCAACCCATCGCCGTTGACATCGCCGACTGCGGCATTCATTGAGCCCGGGGCTTCGCCGATGGAATTGAAAGCGACCCCGGCGTCGATGGCGATGTCGTGGAACCTTCCTTTGCCATCGTTTATCCAAAGCAGATTTGGCGTATCATCGTTCGAGATGTAAATGTCGGTGTCGCCGTCCCAATCGCAATCGAACGCTGTCACCGACATTGCGCGGTCGCCTGTGCGATTGAGGCCGGCTGCTTGTGTGATGTCTTCGAATGTGCCATCGCGGCGGTTCCGGTAAAGGCGGTTTGGCTCGCCCTTGTATGCGAGCGGCCCCGGATAAGCGCCAGGGTTTTGTTCTGACTCCTGAGACGGGACGTAGGTCAGGTAATTGGCGACGAACAAGTCCAGCCACCCGTCGTTATCTGCGTCGAGAAACACTGCTGATATGCCTGTTCCGCTGTCGGCGGTGCCGGATTTGGCGGTGACGTCTTCGAATGTGCCATCACCACGATTTCGGTATAGGATGTTTTGGCCAATGTTGACCACGTAAAGGTCGGTGTAACCGTCATTGTCGAAATCGCCGGCAGCAGCGGCGCTGCCGTAACCGTGTCCGGCAACGCCGGCTTTCTCCGTGACATCTTCGAATGTGCCGTCGCCGCGATTTCGGTAGAGGCGGTTTGGGTGGCGCGGTGTGTTTGGCGGTGCGCTTGTTACGCCGTCCAAAGGCCCCCAGTTGACGAGGTAAATATCCATGAAGCCGTCGTTGTCGTAGTCGAACACTGCGCCACCAGCGCCGTTGGACAGGAGGATGTTGGCTATTTGCTTGTGGCAGAATTGATGCACGAAGTTCAAGCGGGCTTTTTGGGTAACATCCTCAAACCGGTCAGCGGGGTTGAGTTGGATTGGCGGTGTGGGAGGGCGCGGATTTGACCATGAATCCGCTGCAAGAATTGGGATCAGGCTACCCAGCAAAGCTGCGGTGCCAACTGCGTATATGCTGTATCGGCCCACGAATGTGGTGACAGAATCCTTTTGAAGTGACTCGTCTCGGATTGAGCGCACGGCGCTGTTAATAGTCTGTCTCGGAAGCCAATTCCAGAGCAAAAACAAGTTCGTTTTGTTATGGCCGTGGGCACTCGAACTTGAAGGATTTCCTTCACCAAAGATACCGCGAAGTGGAACGTTACATTCCTCCGGGTGCTTCTCCATCGCAGGAACGGCAACTGCTACTTGGGGCCTACTTTACCCACGAGTACAGTCTCGAGGCCCCTGCGCTTTTCAATCCATCAATAGTGCTGCACCCGGATCAAACCGACCTCGAACCGGGATCGTTGAGGTTCGTTTTGAGTTTGCGGCCAACCGGCGAAGGTCACATTTCCTCGATCACCTTTCGCACGGGGGTGATCGGTCCGAAGCACAGAATCACGGTGACACCGTCTGCCCCGTTTGTTTCAGAGCCCGAAAGAGTACGGAATGCCGGCTACGAACAAACACTGTTCCGAAGGAAACTCAGCGAGTAACAACGTGTCTGTCCCCATATCTGCATCCGAGGGGTTCCTCCACAGACTTCGGCAACCGCGGATTGGAACAAGGGACAATTTGCGGTTCACCCGGAAATCAGGGGGCAAAACCCAAACCATGAGCCTGTCACCTTGTCCAACTTACCCCCAAAGACCGTACCATTTTGACCGCCCTACTCACGGCCAGAAAGGCAGATACGCAGGAATTGACGAACATCGCAGCCTGAAAATATCCGCGAGTATTAACGATTCTCCAATATAATCATATACCCTGAGCAGTCTGCGAAACGGGTGTCTTCAAGAGATCAAGGAATATGCGGGCCCCGGAAATCTCACCCGAATGAAGCTTTGGGTGTCTTGGGCTGGCCAAGCGGTGTGATTTCCGGTTTAGCCCGCAATTTCACCCGGCAGCCGACCAAAGCACACCGAAAACAGACATTCCGGTGCGATTTCCGGATCGCCGATCTCAATGAGGCAAATCAACCGCCGGGCAAGCTGAGGCTTTGCCCGGTGCGAACACCGTTTACGCTGCAGATGGGAGCGGGCAGAAAACCGCAATCTCAAAGCCCCGGAAGCAGTTCGACAAGATAGAATCGGATGCGATTCGTGGCTGTGGTGTCAAGGAACTCGGTGTGTGTACCGGTGGCTGTAACCGTGGACCCGACCTTCCGCCATGTGTCCGACGGCGCGAAACTGTCGCGTGTCCAGATCTGATACCTTGCGCCGGGCACGCTGTTCCATCCGATGTTTGTTCCCGACGATGCAAGGGTAACATCGTTGACTTCCACCGTCGGCACTGAAGAACCGGCCATTGGGTCAGACCCGGCGAGGTATTCGTACTTGTTGTTGAATCCGTCAAAGTCAGGGTCTGCGCTTGGCCCTGCTTCCGCTCCTACCCATAAAGGGAAATAACGTCGCTGGAACATGTCGTCTAGCCCATCGTAGTTGTCGTCAAACCATTCAGGAGCAACTTCGAAAAACCCGTTTGCATAAGCGACGTCCTGGCCGCGGGACACAATGAGGCTGCGCAACCCCGGGAACGCGTTTTTGCTGACGCTGACCCGTGCGCAAATCAGATTGTATCCCCACGCGTTTGTTATTCCGATGGGCTCGAGTGTTACGTCGTTGCCGGTGACGCCCAAGGTTGCGCCAAGGAGCGAATCGCGGCTGTAAACACCGACGATCCAGTTGCTTTGGCCGGCGCGCATCACAGAAGTTGCATTGGAAGGGAACGGATGAGCCTGGTCCTGGCTTGCGGGCCGGATTCCTACGATGCGGATCGGCGGGTTGGCAACCGTGACTGCGAAATTGAGCGTGGAGGTTTTGCCTGTGGTGATTGTGACGTTCGTGCCCGTTGTCGGGAGAAATGAAGTCAAAGCCGATGTGTAATCCGGGCCGATGTCATTGCCCCGAACAAGAAACGGGCTGGATATCGTGGGGTCCAATGGGCAGACACGGACTCTGTACGTTCCGGGAACGAGCGCCGGCAGACTGTATGTTCCGTCGGCTCTGGAAACAGCTGCGGCGGCAATTGTGCCAGCCGGGTTTTCAGCGATGATCACAGCGCCGAGCACGTTCGTTCCGCCCGCCGTAATCTTGCCCTGAATAGCGCCGCGCATTTCGAGCAGGCCAGCCGCCGGATACAGAAACTGAACGGCCAGTCGTTCGTCCGTGGACAGACCGAGATACGTTCCGATCCCGCCGGGGTCGCGGTAAAACATTGTTGCACCACCCAACGGAGAGTGTTCGAGCCCGATAAAATGCCCGATTTCATGCGTGACAATTGACTCGACGAAGTAAGACCCGCCGACACCGTCCGGGTTGGTTGACCATGAATAATTTACGCCGTTCAACACGAGGTCTGCGCCCACCAACAACCAACCGGCACGCGCAATAAAGGTCACCGCAGTCGCACCAACGACGTTCACGCTGCCGCCCGCAACCCATGTGCTCTTTTTCGCCCAATACACTACGTTTGTGTTGTCCAGCTCGTCAACGTCAACTCCGGACGCGACCGTCCCGCCTTCCTCGAACCTGAGGATCGAGTTTGGGGTGGATTGCCACACCGCAAACGCCGCGCGAACAGCGTTGAGTTCTGAGTCGCGGTTGGTTTGGGACCAGCCGTCATTTGCCAGGAAGAAGCGGACTGCGCGGGTTTTGGGGTTGACCACGTTGGTGCTCACAAGGTTCGTTCGTGTCTGAGGCGACACCAAATCCCACTTCACAGGGTTACCACTGGCATCGCGCTTGAACGTAGCCGCCTCACTGTTGCAATGCACAAACGCAGCAAGCACTGATATCAGTGCGCCGATCAACTCGGCTAGGTAGGCGCTTCGACCGCGTGCTGCCAGCAACAATCCAGCTTGCTTTAAGTCCTGCATTGGACGATCTCAATTCGGGTTTCGAACGACCATGCGTTTCAACTCGGCCAGCGAGAGCGACTGCTCTTCCGTGCTTTCCTGTGAGTTCCGGCCCTCGGTTTGCCTTGCGCCAGTGATGGCGCGGCCGTGGAACGGATTGTGCACCTCTTTTCGGCCCGTTGCCGGGTTGGTCCAGACAACAAACTTGCCCTGAGCGAGGCCGACTGTGACTGCTTCTTTGCGCTGGTTTAACTTGAGGAACAACACCACTTCCTCGTCCGGGCGATACTCAGGCTGACCATCCACAACAACTTGTTTGGTGCCCAGAGTGCCGCCGGCGAGCACAACCTGCAAACGCGCGCCGGGATGTTGACCTTTCCACGTTTCTGTGATTTCCGTGAGCACGCGCGTGACGATCCGGCGGTCCGCGTCGAGCGTCGTGGTTATCGAGATCACTTTCCCATGCACTATCAGGTCCGATTCCGCGGCAAGCTGTGGGATCGAGAGAGGCACCATTAGGGTCGCCAGCGCCAACGGAATTGCGCACAAGAAAACAGACCCGGCGATGGCAATCCGAACGAACGCGGTGGTCATGGCTCGTCCTGCACGGGGCGACCGTCGGCGCCCGTGCCGTCAAGGTCAATCAATATGTCACGCGGCTCAGCGCCCTTGCTTGGGCCGACGATGCCGCGGTTTTCAAGCTCGTCCATTATTCTTGCGGCGCGGGTGTAACCAAGGCGCAGCCTGCGCTGGAGCAGTGACACGCTGGCTTTTTTCTCGCTTCTGATGACTTCGATGCACTGTTGGATCAGCTCCTCATCCTCGCCGATACCGTTGGTGTCGTCGAAACTGTCGCTTGGACGAGAGAGTTGCTGGTGGATTTCGACCTCGTAACTTGGCTTGCCCTGCTTCGAGATGAACTCGACGATTCGCGTTATTTCGGGGTCCGTCACGAGCGCGCCCTGGGCGCGGATCAGCTTTGCCGAGCCCGGAGGCAGGTAAAGCATGTCGCCTTTCCCGAGCAGTTTGTCGGCGCCCATTGCATCGAGGATGGTTCGCGAATCAACCTTGGAAGCGACCTGGAAAGCGATTCGGCATGGTATGTTGGCTTTTATAATGCCGGTGACGACATCGACACTGGGGCGCTGAGTTGCCACGATACAGTGGATTCCCGCTGCGCGGGCCATTTGTGTGATCCGTGCGATTGCCATTTCCACGTCTGCAGGCGCCACAAGCATCAGGTCGGCCAGCTCGTCTATTATCACCACTATGTAGCTCAGCTTGTCGGGGATGATGATGTCCTCGTCCTGGGGCACAACGATCTCTTCGTCCACCTGAACAGCAAATCCGTCGGCGCCGGGCTCGATCTTCTCCTTTCGTGTCGTGAGCGGCAATTCAGGCTCACGCGGTGGAAGCGGTTTGTTGCGAGGCCGTTCATTGAACGCCCAAATGTTCCGGACGCCCACCCGCGCGAAAATCTGGTATCGCTTCTCCATTTCGCTGACGACCCAGCGAAGGGCGAGGATAACTTTCTTGGGGTCTGTGACGACCGGAACGACCAGGTGGGGCAGGGTATTGTACTGTTGGAGCTCGACGACCTTCGGGTCGATCATGACGAACCGGAGCTGGTCTGGCGGGAACCTGTACAACAAGGACGTGACAAGCGCGTTCAGGCAAACCGATTTCCCCGAGCCGGTGCTCCCGGCAATCAGCAGATGCGGCATCTCCGAAAGATCAGCCACGATCGGGTGACCGTAAACGTCCTTGCCTATCGCAAGCGGAATTCGCGCCTTCGTTTTTCGCCATTCTTCAGACTCGAGCAGGTCCCTTATGATCACCTTGGACTTGACAACGTTCGGAACTTCGACGCCGACCGAGCTTTTGCCCGGGACGGGCGCAAGGATGTTGATGCGCTCGGCTTTGAGGGCGGCAGCGATGTTATTGGCGAGGGCTGTGATTCTTTCAAGCTTGACCCCCGGCGCCGGGTGGAGCTCGTAGCGGGTGATGGTGGGGCCCTTGGTAATGTCGCCCAGCGAAACAGGAATCTCGAACTGCGCCAACGTTTGCTGCATGAGCCGTGCGTTGGCCATCAATTCCTCTTTTGACTCGGTCGGCCTGACAGTGGTGTCAGGGAGGTTCAGCAGGTCAAGAGGCGGCAACTGGTAATTCCCAATTTTCGGCGGGGCTGCGACTGACAGAGGTTTCGAGACTCGCGGCTGGGGTTTGGGTCTTAGGGGGACCGGACTGCTGGGCGGCGGACTGGCCTTCGGCGCTGTCTGTTCTGGTTCCTCCTTAGTTTGTTCTGCGACTTGTTCGGCGGCAGGCGCCGCACTCTTCGCGGTGGGAGGGGATTCTGGCGTCGATTCGTGTGCTGCTGCAGACACTTCCTTTGCGGGAATTACCTCATCGATTTCAGGTTCGATTTCCTCAGGTTCTTTTGTTTTGGATTCTGCTTGTTTTGCGCCTTGCCGTTCTTCACCGCGTTTGAGCTGTGGCACACTGAGGTCGCGGACTGTTGGTTCTGGAACAGGTCGCAGATCAGGGCCAAGACCAAGCTTTGGAGCGCGTTCTGGTGTTGGCAATTCTTCGGGTTCCGGAGCTTTTGTGTCCGCAGTTTTTTCAAGTTCGGCTTGGAGGCGCTTGGCTTCACGTTCGAGTTCGGATGCCCGGCGTTCGAGGGCCTTTTCGTCGTTCAACTGAATCTCCGAGGTTTGGGGGCGCTGCAAAAGGCTGCGGACCCAGTCGCCAAGCCGGAAATTGGTGAGCCCGTAAAGTCCGATTATCCAAAAAGTCGTGAACAGAATCATCGAACCGACATTGCCGAAGTAGCCGAAGACATAACGATTGAGGTTGGCGCCCAAGGCGCCGCCGGCACTTCCGACGTTCAGATTAAGAGCAAGCTGCTCCAGAAAACCGGCCTGTGGCGTTGGTTGTCGCTTTCCCAGACTTTCGAGCACAGACTGGTCCGTGCCAAGGTCAAGCGCAGCCGAGCATACGAACACCAAAAGGATTGCCCATGGCCAACGGCGGCGCAGGTAACCGAGCGACTCCAAAAACTGGGCAAGTCCAAACCCGAGCACAAGCACCGGCAGAAGGTAAGCCGAGGCACCGAACGTGAAGAACAAACCGTACGCAGCCGTGGCACCAAACCGTCCGATCCAGTTTTGCGTTGGCAGATTCGGCGGATCGCGATTGATGGCCAGATCGGACTTGTCGTAAGTGAAAAGCGCGACCGCCAGCAAGATGGACAAACTGACCAAAACAATGCCCAGTATGTCGCTTCCGCCGCGACCCGAATCACTCATGGCTGTTCCCTTTCTAGCCATGACCCGACTCTATTCCACCGCCTCGGGCTGGCAAAGTCCAAAGTGACGGCGCTTGCAGCGTTGGCCACCTTTGGTAATCTGCCCACCACATGGGCACCGACGCCGTAAACCGACTCAAGAAGCTCGAGGAAGAAGCGCGGATTGCATTGGACGATTCCGGAATGGCCCAACGGGAGCATACCCGGGCGTCCAAGTTCCAGCGGTTTATTCATTTCTGGGCATTGGTAGGCCGCAGCTTCATCCGCAACCGGTGCCCAATGCGGGCTTCGTCGCTTGCTTATGCGAGCTTACTTGCCATGGTCCCGATGCTTGCCGTGGTCATCAGCGTGTCGGCAGGACTGCTCAAAACCCAGGGTGAAGAGCCAATTATCCGGTTGATAGATTCACTCGTTGAACGCCTCACGCCTGCTGCTGTGCCTTCCAAGGGCACTGTGGTCCGGCCACAGGAAAGGTCAGGCGATGCTCAGGCCAATGGTACCACGGCAGCTAACTCTGCGCGCGGCACGGGCAAAACTCTGATCGATCCCGAAGAGTACGCAAAGCGGCGTCAGGAACTCGCCATGCAGATCAAGGAGTTCATTGGCAACATTCGCAGTGGCAGCCTTGGTGTCACGGGTATTATTGCGCTCATCTCGATGGCCATTAGCATGCTGAGCAGAATCGAGAACACATTCAACGACATCTGGGGTGTAACGCGAGGGCGGAGCTGGTTCACAAGAGTGGTTTACTATTGGGGTGCCATGACCTTGGGCCCAATTCTTCTGACGGTGACGATTGCGCTCACCAGCGGGCCGTACTTTGAGGCAACCAAGCGGTTTGTGTCGAGTTTTGGGGCGGTTGGCGCCTTTGCCTTCAAGCTTGGCATGGTTGCGTTGCCGTACGTGATCTGGAGCGTGGCGTTTGCGATCTTCTACAATCTGATGCCAAACACAAAGGTGCGGTGGAATGCGGCGTTTGTGGGAGGCATTGTTGGCGGTTGCCTCTGGCAAATGAACAGCGAGTTCAGTGTGCTGTATGTTTCCCGGGTGGTAACAAACAGCAAAATCTACGGCAGCCTCGGCATGATCCCCGTCTTCATGGTTGGGCTGTATTTTGCGTGGGTGATTCTGCTGTTTGGTGCGCAGGTCGCGTATGCCTTTCAGAACCGCCGCGCCTATCTGCAAGAGCGCCAGGCAGAAATTGTGAGCCAGCAAAGCAGGGAGTTCATAGCGTTGCGCCTGATGACAGCGGTTGCCGCCCGATTTCTGCGGGGCGAGTCCGCTCCTACTCTCACAGCCCTTGCTGAATCAGTCGGTGTGCCGGGCCGACTGGCGAGCCAATTGCTTGCTGTCCTCGTCGAGGCGAGGCTGATCGAGGAGGTCGGGCACGGTGAACCCGCCTTTTTGCCGGCACGTCCACCAGGCCGCATAACCGCTGGCGACGTTATCCATGCTGTCAGAGTTGGACGCGGTCTCGATCTTGCAACACGCGAAGACGACAGTCGAGACGTCGTACGCCGCGAATATGAACGGATTCTGGAGGCCGAACGCACAACCGCAGCGTCAATTACGATCGAGCACCTTGTTTTGGCCGGAAACCACGCTGCCAGCTCCAAGCCCGGGTGAACACCGTCCGAACGCAGCAGCCAGGAATCCACCCGAACCCCGGCCATCCTGCTGGACATCGGTTTAACCCCCGTATTTCATCACATCCCAGTAACAGGGTCTAACACGGTCTTTTCGACGCGGGCCGGTCGCAACTTGAATTCCAGCTTTGGGTGCCGATTTTCCCGAAAATGCAGCAGGGTAATCCTCAGAATGAGCAATACTGTCTCGCAACGCTGCGCAACAGCTTGTGGGTTCGAGGTCTGTTATTCTCGGGATTTCCCCCGAGGGGGACTGCAACGGTGACAGGCTACCAGGGCTAAGCGCCACTCGCTACCACGGAGCTTGGCCAGCACCTGGTCCCGTTTGACTCTCGGAGTGTGTTGTGCGATTTTACTTCCAAATAGAGGGACAGACACGGTATTTGGGCGCCCGCGGTTCTGACCCGGACCCGCCCAACCAGTCGGCCAATGGGAGGCACGGCTGCGCGCCCGTCGCTCTGTTACAAGGAGAACAACAATACAAATCAAGGAGGTTGTAATGAGACTGCCCAGAACTAAACTTCAGGGTAAAACCGTTCTGTATCACTGCATGTCTAGCCCGGAAATCTCACCGCAATGAAGCTCTGGGTCTTTTGGTCTGGTCAGGCGGCGAGATTTCCGGGCTAGTCGGTGGTACAACGTGCGGATGGACCGGCCCGGGACGGTGTGTGCCGAGAGGTTCAGGAGCGTTGTTGTGGAGGACAATCCTGAG
>JAAYVR010000292.1 GCA_012517065.1 Verrucomicrobiota bacterium
GTCGCTCGTCCAAACAGTGTTGATCCTTCGACACTCTGTGTTTGACAGCGACTGCCAACCAAAGCGCAGAAACCCCAGTAAAATCAAGCCTCCGGCCGCACTTGCCGCCCAAATTATAAGTTTAGGTGTGAAATATCCGGGCTAGGCCCAGCGCGCGGTCGGCGTGAACACCCCGGTGACGGCCGCGTTGATGAGGGCCTCCGGGTTGCCATAGATCCACTTCGGTCCGAAGCCGCCGCCCAGTTTCACGTACTTGAAGCTATCCGTGGCGATGACCGTGTCCTTCGGGTAGTGCCGGATTGGAGACATGGCGATGCAGGTCTGGTGGAAGATATGGCCGCCAGCATCCTCGATGGTCTTGGTATCGCCGTAGTGCTGGGCCATGTAGTAGGTGGGCGTATCTGTCTGCACCCACAGATGCACTCCCTTCTTCACCTTCTTGCCTTTTATCAGGCGCGCAACCTCGCGGACCTCATCCCAGGTCGCGTGCGGACAACCGAAGAAGACGATGTCCACGGGCTTGGCCTTTTCGGGACCGGGCGCCGGCGCGATGGCGTTGAGATGGCGGTACATCTCGATGATGTCGTCCATGGTGACCACGAGCCGCTCGGGGTGCTTGGGCATCTTGCCCTTGAAAGCGGCTTCAAGCGTCGGAGACTCCGGCGTATAGCCCATCAGATGCATCATCGGGTCGTTCATGCCGGGCGAGGCGCACGAGATCAAATTCTTGGTCGCGCCCGAGCTCATCTTCCTGGGCAGGTTGACTACGGCCATGATCCTGTTGCCGGCCTTCTCGGCGATAGCCGCGCCCAGGACGCCCCAGTCAGCCATTCCCTTAATGTTGTCGCGGACCTCGTCCGTCAATTCGACGATGCACTTGGCCGCACGGAATTCGTCGAGGTGAGTGCCGTACTTGGGCAGGCAACCGGTGTAAGCGCAATAGACTGTGTTAACAGCGGACTCCCGGTTGGTCCGGGCACCCAAGATCGTGTTGATGTAGCACGCGGCGCTGGACTCGGAGCTGGCGCAGTACTCACCCATCTTGGGGATGCGGGTGTTCAAGTAGGGGTTGCACGAGAGCCAGGGGAGCCAACCATGCTTCATGAGCATGTCGTAACCCGCCTGGAAGCCGGCGACCATTTCCTCGTCCAGCTTGAAGCTGCCTTTGCCTGGAAGCTCGAAGTTCCAAGGTTTGCCGTTCGGGGGGCCCTTGATCTCGTGCGCCTTGTCCAACTGGCACATGTACGGATCGTTTCCGCACTCCGTGCCGGACTCATCGTGCACGTGGGCGTCCTTCATCGCGAAGATCGGATCGTAGAGCGGGCTGTGCCCCAGGTCGTACATATTGAGTTTTTCCAGCGTTTTTGGGTTCCTGCGATCCTTCACGTAAATCGGGCAGCAGTTGAGGGTGAGGACGAGATCCACCATTTCCGTGGCCTCGACCGCTTTGCCGAAGTCCATGAGTTTGTCCATGCAGAACTTCTTGACTTCGCCATGCTTGCCATCAAGCATTTCCTGTTGGTACTGCGTTAGTTTCATTTTCATAAGCTTCTCAATTCATTGATTTGTTTTTGCATTCCTGTGAGACGGGGCTACTCCTTGCGGGTTATGGTGACGGTGGCCTTCTCGCCGACCTCGGGTGCGTCGATTTCCACCCAATCACCCGGCTTAATGGTCTCGATGGGGTCTTTGTCCAGTTTGTCCACGGCGGGAATCTCACCGGCAATGGCGCCGCTGATATCAATCCAGTGAACCTCCCGGCAGATGAGGCCTGCGGGACCATGGTTCGATATCTTGCACTTGTAGTAAAGGCTGAAGGCACCGCTGGTCGAGCCGGCTGTCGTGGGATAGACGAAGATCTTGCCCGTCACGATCTGGCCCTTGGTGTCGGCGCCCGGCGCCATGACCATGCCGTCTTCGTTGCCGACGTGGTTGAACGCCCATCCAATCCGCTGCCGGTTCACCATTGCTTCTCCGGCGGCTTTTCCTTTCGACCGGGCAATACCGGTCAGTACGATTTTCTTTTCCATATTTTGTTTTCTTATTGTGTTGCTCCGCTTTCTTGGGCCGGAAAGGCGGTGCGGTTTGTTTTCCCACCGCCTGTGCGACGGGAAGCCCTAAATCTCATGGCAATAGACCTGGTCATTTGATCGGATGCAGGTTGCTGTTGGCTCGGTTCATTGCTCTTCTGTCCGTGCGATAATCTCCGCCTGCTGTGAGGGGGACAGGTCGGTGAAGTAGGCACAGTAGCCGGCAACCCGGACGACAAGGTCGCGATACTTCTCAGGGTTCTTCTGCGCCTCCAGCATGGTTTGTTTATTGAGGATATTGAACTGGATGTGCGCATGCTTCTGACTGCTCCAGGCGCGGATCAACTGCATGAGCCGGCGCGTCCCTTCCTCTCCGGCTACATTCATGGGCGACATCTTCATGTTGAGCAGGTCCTCCCGGTGCGTCTTGTAGATCTGGCAGGTTGCCCGGGCGATGGACTGCAGGGTTACCGTGGGCCCCTTGGTGTCACAGCCGTGCGAAGGTACGATCCCGTCTGAAAGAAATTCACCGGCCCGCCGCCCGTTCGGTGTGGCCATGGTCACCCTGCCGCACGGGTTGTGGAAGGTGATCGGAATGATGCGCATGTTGGCGCTCTGGCCATGCGGCCGGGGATGGTTGTAGGTGTACTCCATGACCGTGCGCTGGATCTGGTAGCCGATGTGATCCACCCACTCGATGCCGTTGCCGTACTTGGGGGCATTGAGGCACATCTGGCGGATGGCTTCCTTGCCTTCCCAGTTGCACTCCAGGGCTTCAAGGAGCTGGTCCCAGGTCAGCTTCTTCGTGTCGTAGATGAGGTGCTTGATGGCAGCCAGGGAATCAATGCAGGTTGCGAACCCTCCGAGCCCGTCGATACAGGAAGCATCCAGCGCCCCCGGGATGTAATCTGCGTGGGTGTGGAGATCCCGGCCGTGCTCCATGCACAGGTCATGCAGCGTGGAGGCCAGCGGCGCCGCGATATACTTGGACTTCATCCCGGCTGCGATGTAGTTCTGGATCATGATCTGCTTGACGACGTACTCGAGTTGCATCCGGAACGCATTCCACAACTCGTCGTAGGTCTTGAAGTTCCTCGGGTCACCCGTCCTCAAGCCGAACTGCTCGTCCTTGTAGATCTTCATTTTGCCGTCGCGGAGAGTCATCTCCATGACCGCGCCGTAATTGATGCCGCCGTTGCCAGTCTTGTGGGTCTCGCGGTTGGGGAGGCGCGATTCCGAGCACCCCGACATGGCGTAATCCAAGGCTTCCTTCCTCACGATCCCGTTGCTCATGAACCACGGCACCACGAACTCGTCGTTGATGAGTTTGGGCGAGCCCTTGCCGTCCTTGATGGTCTCGGCCACGGCATGCAGGAATTTATCAGGCGTGCCGGCGTGGATCCGGACGCCCAGTTCCGGGTAGCTGCTCTTAAGCGGCCGGGTGGATTCCAGGATCAGGTAAGAGAGCTCGTTGGTGGCGTCGAAACCGTCGGGGGTCTGGCCGCCGATCGTCACTGTCTCGTGGTGGGAAAATCCCTCGCGGCCCTTGGCTGCGGCGGGTGACATCTGCGACTCGATGCTCTGCATGAGGTGCAGCCAGATACACTGGAACAACTCCTGCGCCGCCTCCGGAGTTATACGGCCATCATCCAGGTCTTTCTTGTAATAAGGATAGAAATACTGGTCCATCCGGCCCTGGTTGACTTGCCCCCCAACCATTTCCTCCAGACGCGAGAAAAGCTGGGTGAACCACTGCGCCTGGATCGCTTCCCGGAAGGTACGCGCCGGATTCTCCGGTACCCACGAGCAGACGGCCGCGATCTCCTCCAGTTCCTTCTTGCGCTGCGGATCTTGCGTCTTGGCTGCCATCTCGGCTGCCAGATCGGAGTATCGCTTCGCCAACAGGCTCAAGGCGTCGCAGGTGATAATGGCCGCCTCGTAGAAGGGCTTCTTGAAGGCCAGGTCGCGCGGGTCTTCCAGCTTGGCCAACCGCGCCTGGGCTTCCTCCCGCAAGCCCTTGCAGCCACGCCTTAGCATCTTCTCGAAGTCTGGGACCCAGTTCTGCGAATGGCGCATGGTTGAAGTGGAAATGATGACGAACGAAAACTTCGTCCCGACATTCTCAGGATCAGAACCCCAAAATGCGTGTCGGGTTTCAGGAGGCAGTGCCTTGATGAAGTTGGGGGTAAAGTCCTTGCCATTCCAGTAAGGGAACAGGACCTCATCAATGATCTTCTTGTCCTCATCGGTGACAACGACAGCATCCGGGGCTCCGGCCTCTTTGGCCTCAATGAAAGCTTTTGCTCCTTCGCGGATGATGGTGCCGTCAAGCTCCGGGTACACCAGCGAATACTTTCCGAACCAGGTGCAGGGACGGCCCACGATCAGCTCATCGTCGAAGATGGCGACGGACATCTTCTCCGCGATGTTCCTCAGGGCTTTGGCCCAGCGCAGGACCAGGGGCTGACATTCGGTGGTCTTGAAGGACTCCGTGAAATAGATCGCCCGTTCCAAAGCGACGCGAGCCGGACCGGAGGACCGGATGGCTTCAAACATTCTGAGCACGCGGTCGGTGACCTTGCCGTGCAACACCTTTTTCCCGCCCTTAATGGCAGCTTCCTGGGCGGAAAGCACCGGTGTTGTGGCGGCTGTCATTGCTTCGTTCGAATTAGTTGTTGTTGTAGTGTTCATGTCAGTTTCAGCTTCTGCGGCTTCTGAATCTAAATCATGGCTCTGATTTTCCATGGTGCGCCAGGGCGGCTGAGATGGCGGCTAACAGAGCTTCGCAATCGATCGGCTTCTTCAGGTAAGCGAAGGCGCCAAGACCGCGCACTTGCTCGGCCGTGCCGGGTTCATCGTGAGCAGTAATGACGATGACAGGCACCTGAATCTGGCGAGCCAAGAACGTCTCAAGCACGTCAAAACCGTTGATCCCCTCCATGTGAAGGTCCAGCAGCAGGCAGTCCAGCGGGTGTGAATCCAAGGCGTCAAGGAGATCAGCCCCTTGCTCGTATTCCTCCACGCGGAAGCCCCGGCTGGTTAGTAATCGGCGGAGTGCTTTGCGCATCTCCGGCTCATCATCCAAGACCCCGACTGTTTGTTGTGCCACAGGCATCGGAGCGTGAACATAGACCAAATCGAGGATGGGCCGCTACTGGACCTTGGTATAGTGCGCAGGTGAGCGAGCACCGAGCCACTGGCAGGCGCGAAGCGCTTGGAGTGCGGCAGCTTGCTGCCGCTTTGTTTACATGCACAAACAACGTGCCTGTCCCCATATCGGCACCGAGTGGTACCTGCACAGACTTCGGCAACCGAGGATTGAAACAAGGGACAACTTCCCGGCCACGCCGCAGCCGATGGACTACGCAGCGTTTTGCGCTGCCCGCGGCCTGCGACGCGGATTTGTTCGAGAAGTTCGCCTGTGTCGGCGGCATCCCGAAGTATTGGGGATTTGTCGAGCTGGGGCGGAACCCCGTGGCGGTGTTGGAAGCTGTTGGACGCGGAGCCGAGCGGCCCTCGCCACTGATTACTGATTACTGGCTCCTGATTTCCCGACGCCCAACCGCTCAGCCGCGCGCACCAGATCGGCGAGCGACTCGACGCGCATCTTCTGCATGATGTGCGCTCGATGCAGCTTAATGTTCTGTTCGCCGGTGCCCAGGTCGGCCGCAATCTGCTTGTTGAGTTGCCCGGCGACCACGTGCTCCATGACCTCGCGCTCGCGTGGCGTCAAGCTCGCCAGCCGTGCCTTCCACATTTCGGTCTCCGCGAATCTTTGTCGTCTTATCTCCGCCACTTGAAGGGCGCTGCGCACAGCCGCAACCAACGCGGCAGCATTCACCGGCTTCGTCAGAAAATCCGTCGCGCCGGCCTTGATGGCGCGCACGCTCATGGGGATATCACCGTGACCGGTCAGAAACACGATGGGGGTGAAGAAGCCCCTGTACGTGAGCCGCCGCTGCAACTCCAAGCCGTTCAGCTCTGGCATGGCCACGTCCAGCACAAGGCAGGCGGTTTCTTGTGGCTGGAAAGCTTCGAGAAAGGCCTGTGCAGACGTGAAACCACGCACTACAAAACGTTTGGCGCGCAACAAGCGGGTCAGCGCTTTGACCATCTCCGGTTCGTCGTCGAGTACGTAAACAGTGGGAGTTGGAGTGGGAGTTGGTGAGGTCATCGTTGGTCAGTTTTCAGCAATCAGTGGACTTATTCTTGCTCGCCTCCTCTGCCACCGGCAGTTCGAAGTGAAAAATGGCACCGCCCTCATGATGCGTTTCCGCCCAGAGCCGCCCGTCGTGGGCCTCAATGATGGACCGGCAAATGGCAAGGCCCATTCCCATGCCCTGGGACTTGGTGGTGTAGAGTGGCTGGAAAAGCTTCTCCACATCGACAGGCAAGCCTGCCCCCTCATCACGCACGGAAGCGCGGACTCTCTCCCAGTACGGCTTTGTGGTCAGATGAATCCGGCGTCTCCCGGGCGGATTGCCGGCCATGGCTTCAACAGCGTTGAGAATGAGGTTGAGCACGAGCTGCTGCAACTGCACACGATCCCCCTTGACCAGAGGGAGGTCAGAAGCCAGTTCGCGAATCACGCTGATCCCGCGAGCCAGCAGCTCGGCGTGAGTAAGGTTTAGAACCTCCTCAATCACAGCATTGAGAGAGAGTTTCTGCATCGACACCTGCCCGCCCTTGAACAAAGCGCGCAGCCGCTCGATCACCTCGCCCGCGCGGCGGTCTGCCTTCACAATGTCCGCCAGGATATCCTGCACTTCGGCAATATCCGGCGGTTGCTTGGACAGATAATCCTGCGCTGCTTCCGCGTTTGTGAGAATGATTCCCAGCGGCTGGTTTAGTTCGTGAGCCAACGAGCCTGACAACGCGCCCAGTGTGTTCACACGAGTGAGATGCGCGAGGTTGTCGCGCAGGCGCAGGCGCTCCAGCTCGACGTGCTTCCGCTCAGTGATGTCCCGAATGACCCCGACAGTGTAAGTGGCGCGGCCTGCCGCATTGCGCTCCAGGACGCGGGCCAGGTGGTCAATCCAAATCAGTCCCCGCTGCGGATGCACGTAGCGGTATTCGGCGGACATCTTCTCAGCCTTGCCATCATTCAACTGGTTGTGCGCATCTTGAATACGATGGCGGTCCTCCGGATGAACGTGCTCCAACCAGAAAACCAGCGTGGCGCGTTCGTCAGTCACTTCCGGAGGAACACCCATGATGGCGCGCATGCTCTGGTCCATGTAGGTAACTCGCTCGCCGTCCGTCACCTCGTAGAAACCGAGCCCGGCCAATTCAGCGCCAGTCGCCAGCCGCTCTTCGCTGGAGCGAAGCGCTTCTTCGCGCAGCTTGCGGTCGGTGATATCCATCGAAACACCCATCAGCGAATCCGGTTGGCCGCTTTGGCCGGTCTGCACCCGACCCCGCGAGAATATCCAGCGCAGGCCTCGATCGGGCACCAGGATTCTGTATTCAGCTTGCGCTTGCCCAGTGGACTCCGCGGCCTCCCGCACTTTCTGCCGCACCAATTCCCGATCCTCAGGATGGACCGTGTCAAGAAAACGGTCGAAGGTGACGATCTCGTCCGCCCCAAACCCGAACAACTCCCGAGTCTTGTGCGTGACCCAGTAGCGGCGCGTGGCAAGGTCCAGTCTCCACAGCCCCGCCCCGGCCGCTTCCGCCGCAAGGCTCAAGCGTGCTTCGCTTTCGCGCAACTCTTGGTCAGCGCGCTTCCTGGCCAGCGCATTGGCGAAAATCTGCGCAACCAGCTGAAGCCGTTGAACGATTTCGTCGGACCAAATCCGCTCGCGCCGGATGGTATTGAACGAGACGGTCCCCAACGCCGGCCCTTCTCCGGCGACCAGCGGGATCGTCAAATTGGACTTGATGCCGAAGTGGCGGAACGCCTCGACGTCGCGGGCAGCTTCAGGTGGGGTCTCCTCCACTGATGCAAAGGCAACGCACCGCTTTGCCTTAACTTCCTGCAGGCACCAGGGAAAACGCTCCTGCGCCCTCATCCGCGCGGGAATGGGTGGGCCGTCCACCAGCCGACACACGTGCGTCAGCACAAGGTCATCCGTCTGATCTATCGACCATTGCCAAAGCGCGCTCAGATCGAATCCCAGAGATTCGCAGACTCGCCGTTGCGCAGCCTCAATCGCAGCATCCACCTGGTCGCTGGGCAGGTTGATAAACCTTGATGACAGATCGGCGATCAGCGTCGCCGCCTCTTCCCCCTCGCGTCGTTTGACCCGGTGGACCAGCAGGCCGACGATCAGCGCGGCTTGCATGGCAGCGAAGGCGATCCCACCGCAAATCAGCCACCAGTAACGCTCCCAAATCCGGGGTGGGCGGAAGAGAATTGTGCTGCCGGCTGGCAACCGCGCTTTGCTGATCCGCCAGCGCCGGAGCTCACGCCAGTCGAATTTCGGTACCCCCATGTCCAGCGGCGGAAGCCGGAATTCAGCCGGCGCTTCTCCATCGAGGATGCGCCGGGCAACCTTCGCCGTGGTCTGCCCCATCTCCACCATGTCCACGAGCGGGCCGCCCACAATGCCGCGTCCCAGTTGGGTTTCAAACACCCCGAAAATGGGCGCATTGGCGACCTCGTGCAGCCGAGTCAGCGCCGCCTGTTCCCATTGCGGGACACCCTTGGCATCCACGGCCACGATCGCGAAGAACACCGCAGACTGCGGGGGAAGCGCCGCACAGCGTTCGAGCATTTCCCCGAACGAAAGCTCGTTGAACCACTCAAAGCTCACTCGATTCGTAAATTGTTGATACTCCTTGCGAAGCTCCTGAAGCCAGAATTGCTCCAGCGGGCTGGCGCCAATCACCACCACCACATTCGTGGTTTGGGGAAGCAACTCCAGGATGGTCCGCATCACGCGCGTCGGCTCAATCCGTGCCGCCACCACCGCGTCGTTCGGCGTGAGCGTGGCCTGCTGGACGTGACGTTCGTCGGTGCCGGCAATCAACAGCGGGGTGCGCGGAAACAGTGCCTGCCGGTGGCAAGACGTGACTTCGTTGCAATTCGGCTCGGCGGTGTGACCAAACAATCTCGATCCGCGGCCGCCGAAATCTGCGGGCTCTGGGAACCCGCGCCATGCCCCTGATTCGGGAGTCAGTTTAACAATGCGCAAACTGGTGATTTTTTTTCGCAAACTGGCGTTGCTCAGGCCGCACGGAAACATGACAATATGGATGATTGTTTGCTCATATGAAGCCAACCAAGATTGTTCAGACCAGGGTCATGTGCGGGGCGCTGACAGCCCTCGCAGTTGTTGCAACCCAAATCATCCCCGTTCGAGCCGAATTGACGCATAGATACAGCTTCACTTCGGACGCGAGCGATTCGGTCGGCACCGCCCACGGCACATTGCAGGGGAACGCCGTGGTTGAATTTGGCGCCGTCTCACTCGACGGGACGACGGGAACATACGTGGACTTACCGGGCGGACTCATAAGCGGGTACACCGCGGTGAGCTTCGAGGCATGGGCGACAATGTACAACAATGGTGCCTGGACACGGCTGTTTGATTTTGGGGCGATCAGCGGCGCCAACGGCCGCGATTACATATTCTTTGCGCCGCGTTCCGGCACACCCGACAGTCGCCTTGTCATATCTGACGCAGACCCGGGCTACAACCACGAGGAGATGGTAACGACACCAACGCTGACCGACGATGGCAGCGCCCTACATATTGTAGGTGTGCTGGACCCGGCGAGAAACTGGGGCGCCCTATACATCAACGGCGTGCTAGTCTCCAGCAACCCCAACATCACGATCCCGTTGTCTGAAGTGGACGCCACATCGTGTTTTCTCGGGCGATCGCTTTATTCGGCGGACCCGTACATGGTGGGGAGCATTGACGAGTTCCGCGTTCACAACTCGGCATTGAATTCGGCGGAGGTCGCCGCCAGTTATGCTTCCGGCCCGGACGCACCGGATTATGTACCCGGGACATTGACTGGCCTGAGCATCAGCCTGTTGCCACAGTATCGCGTCGGCGCCCGGCTCACTCCGACTCTGAAAGCCACTTACACCAAAGTGGGCGAGATCGCGCTCGGATTGGCCGACGTAACACTCAGCTCTTCGAAGCCCGACGTTGTCGAGGTGGCAGCCAACAAGGTGATGATCGCCCGTTCCCCCGGCACCACCACCATCACGGCTGCGCTTGACGGCAAGACCGCGACGGCAGAAGTGACCGTGGTCCCCGCGCCGGCGACGCTGGTGAACCGGTACAGCTTCAACGAGCCAGCGGGTTCGACCGAAGTTGTCGATTTGGTGGGCGGGCAGAACGGAATGTGTTACCCGGACCAGTCTGGCACGCGCACGATCGGATTGGGCACCGGGCAGGCAGTTTTCCCCGGGGGCGCCAGTTACACGGCGAGTCCGTACATAGACCTTCCTGACTACCTTATTTCCAGCAGAACAAACCTCACAATTGAAGTTTGGGCCACATGGACAGAAGCGGCCGATTCCTCGTGGTCGCGCATCTTCGACATTGGCAGCAGCACAAAGGGTGATACCCCGCACAATTCGGGCAGCGGCACATCGTCGTTCTGGCTCAGCCCGCGTTCAGGCGGCGGCGTGTTGCGGTTCGACGCATGGAATGGAACCACCGGCTACGCTCTGACTGGCACAAGCGCCATGCCCAAGAACCGCGAGTGCCATATCGTGTGCATATACGCTCCTGATTATGGGGTATCTGAACTCTGGCTCAATGGCGTGCGCCTCGCGACAATGCCGGCCGACTTTCCGCTGAGCACACTGAACGACGTCAACGTGTGGCTCGGCGTTTCACAGTGGGATGACCCGCCGTTCCAAGGGTCCATCAATGAACTCCGAGTTTACGAAGGCGCTCTCAGTGAAATTGACATTGCGCTGCGGAGACAAGCCGGTCCCGACAAGCTGCCGAGCGACCCCGGATTGCTTCAGTCGCTGACCGTTAGCGCTCCTGTGTTGCTGCTTGGCAATCCTGCAGGTTCACAAGCTGCTGTACTGGCAACCTTCCAGAACACGCCCAACGTCGATGTCACGGCCCTCTCAAGCACTTCGCTCAAATCAACGGACACAGGTGTCTTCACGGTGGCTGCTGGGGGCCTGCTCCGCCCGGTTGCAGCCGGCACAGCTTCCCTGATCGCCACTTACGGCGGGCTGTCGGCCACGACCTCGGTTAGCGTGCTGGCACCGACATCTTTGACACTCGTGCCGCCGGCACCGCTATACGCTGGCGGACCGCTTGCCAACGCGGTCCTCACCGCCCAATACGCAGGCACAAACGCAAATGTAGCCGGCTTCAACGGCGTCACATTCAGTTCCGACAAGCCCGCAGTGGCGAGCATCGACAACACTGGCGGGATTCTCCCGCTGCGAGTGGGCACTGCGATCATCACGGCGACCTACGGTGGTTTGACGGCCAACGCAACGCTTGAAGTGACAATGGCGCCGACGCATCAGCAGGCGACTTTGATCCACAGGTACAGTTTCTCTGAAGCGCCTGGAACCACCGTGGTCAACGACCTTGTCGGCACTGCGCACGGCGAATTGCGCAATCCCGGCAACGGTTCGGACTTCACCGGCGCTGGCCGGCTTGTGCTTGCAGGCGGCGCGTGGAATGCGGTGCCCGAGCCCGCTTACGTGAACCTACCAAACGGCCTTGTCTCGTCTTTGACAAGTGTGTCAATAGAAGGCTGGGTTCGCTGGGCTGGTGGTGGCAGTTGGCAGCGCATATTCGACTTCGGCCGCAACAGCAGCGATAGCGAAGATGTGTATGCGAACCCGGGTCAGAGCTACATGTTCCTTTGCCCTCTGTCAGGCGCCGGCACCTTCAGGTTCGCAATCAAGCAGGGCACTGGTCCTGAGCAACCCGTGCTGGACAGCACGCCTTTGCCGACCGGGCAGGACGTGCATTTCGTGCTCGTGTACGATACGGCGGCGGGCGCGGCACGCCTTTATCGGGATGGCCAGAGAGTGGCCACCGGGGCGATCGTTCTCCCGCTCAGCGTGGTGGAAGACCTGAACGTTTACCTTGGCCGATCCCAGTGGACCGACCCGGTGTTTGCGGGCGAGTTTGACGAGCTCCGCATCTACTCGGGAAGTCTGACGGAAGATCAGGTGGCAATGACGTTTGCTGCTGGGCCAAACACGGTGCCTGACCTGACGCCAGCTCCGATGCTGACTGCGAATCTGAGCGCCGGGAATCTCGAGTTGCGGTGGCCAGCGGCCGCGACTGGCTTTGTTCTTGAGTCGAGCCCCACGCTTGGCGCCGGGGCAAACTGGCAGGCCATTAGCCAGTCCCCGCAGACCGAGGGCAGCAACCTGAAGGTTGTTGTACCAACGAGTGGAACGGCAAGCTATTATCGGCTGCGAAAGTAACCGGTCTGCGAACTCCGGACAAAACACAGTCGAGTGGCTGTGTCGGCAAACCCGGAGAAGGTTTTTGGGTGCGGCGCAGACGATTACGTCGGCGCCGTACCCGAAACCAAAAAGTGTGATATGATAAAGACATGAGAATCTTGAGTAGAAGAACTGAAATGAAACCAACTGTCAGGGCACAGAATCGGCGAGCGGGTGCTTTTACGCTGATCGAACTGCTGGTGGTGATCGCGATTATTGCGATTCTTGCGGGGATGCTTTTGCCTGCTTTGTCCAAAGCCAAGACAAAGGCCATCCGGATCAAGTGCAACAGTAACATGCGCCAGTTGGGAGTGGCTGTCCTCATGTACGCTCATGACAACCGCGATCAATTCCCGGATTGCACCGGCGCAGTTTGGCCGTGGGACCTGCCGGCGCAGGCAGCAGACGCCATCGTGAAAAACGGCGGGACACGCAAAATCCTTTATTGCCCGGGCTTTTCGAAGCAAGACAACGACGAGCTTTGGGCGTTCACCACCGGGATCACCAACGAGTTGGCTGGCGACCGCGCAAGCGGCTATCGTGTGATCGGCTATGCAGTGGCCTTCAAGAATTCCGGGCGCGTGCTTCAGACCAACATCACCGAGTCGCTCAACCCGGCGCCGTGGAAAATGCGCGACGGCAGTCTGTATGAGCCCGGCGCCAGCGCGCGGGTGATCGCTGCCGACGGCACCCTCTCGAACGGAGACAACCAAACCGACCGCACGAAGAACACATACACCAAGATTGACGGTGGTTGGCGGGGACATCAGGCTGCGCACCTCGAAGGCAGACTGCCGGCGGGTGGCAATCTTCTGATGTTGGACGGCCACGCGGAGTGGCGCAGATTCGACAAAATGGTCGTCCGCACAACCGGCACGCCGGCTTTCTGGTGGTAGAAGTCCTTTGTCGCGCGGGAGGGTGACTGCTTGACCACAAAGAGTGCGGAAACACAACGCCGGTCTTTTTGCTGGCGTGAGCAAGCTGTATTGTTCTTGCAAGGCAATCCCAATACTATTTTCCCCGACCTTGTTTTGGGGCGCACCAGATCACACAAGGCGAATTGGAATTTATGATAAACCTCAAGAAATACGAAGTATGGTTCGTCACTGGCAGCCAGCACCTGTATGGTCCGGAGACCTTGAAACAGGTGGCGGCTCACTCACAACAAATAGCGAAGGCATTGAACGATTCTCAAGCGATTCCGGTCGGCATCGTTTTCAAGCCGGTTCTGACCACGCCTGACGCGATATCTGCTCTCTGCCAAGAGGCCAACAACGCACAGAACTGCATCGGCCTCATCACTTGGTGCCACACGTTCTCCCCCTCGAAGATGTGGATCAACGGACTGAAATCGCTGCGCAAACCGGTCTTGCACCTCCACACACAGTTTAATCGCGACATCCCATGGTCCGCCATTGACATGGATTTCATGAACCTCAACCAGGCCGCCCACGGCGATCGCGAGCACGGCTTCATCATGACCCGGCTCCGAATGAACCGGAAGGTGGTTGTCGGATATTGGGAAGACGCGGCAGTCCGTGAACGAATCGGCGATTGGACGCGTGCAGCAGCGGCATGGCACGATTGGCAGGGGGCCCGGTTTGCGCGTTTTGGCGATAACATGCGCGAGGTGGCCGTGACTGAAGGCGATAAGGTGGCGGCGCAAATCCGGTTTGGTTACTCAGTCAATGGCTATGGCGTGGGCGAACTCGTCAAATGCGTGAATGATGTCACAGAGAAAGACATCGATCGACTTGTGCGCGAATACGCGGACTCGTATGAGCTGCCGCCCGAGCTGAAGAAGGGAATCCGCACCAATCGCGCAGTTCGCAACGCGGCAAAGATTGAGATCGGCCTGCGCTCGTTCCTCGAGGCCGGGGGATTCAAAGGATTCACCACCACTTTCGAGGATTTGCACGGATTGGAGCAATTGCCGGGGTTGGGCGTGCAACGGCTAATGGCAGATGGCTACGGATTCGGAGCAGAAGGCGACTGGAAAACGGCGGCGCTCGTGCGCGCGCTGAAGGTTATGGCCAGTGGCTTGAAGGGGGGCAGTTCGTTCATGGAAGATTACACCTACCATCTCGACCCCGCTGGCAAAATGGTCCTCGGCGCCCACATGCTCGAGGTCTGTCCGTCCATCGCAAATGGCCGTCCGTCGCTCCAAGTGCATCCTCTTGGCATTGGTGGAAAGGCGCCTCCAGCACGGCTTGTCTTCGACACCGCACCCGGGCCTGCGCTGAACGCGAGCATGATCGATCTTGGCAATCGATTTCGGCTGTTGGTCAATGAAGTGGAGGTAGTCACACCCGAACAGCCGATGCCCAAGCTGCCCGTTGCAAGGGCGCTCTGGGTCCCCAAACCCAATTTCGAGGACGCCTGCGCATGCTGGATTTACGCTGGCGGCGCGCATCACACGGCGTTCAGCCATGCTGTTACGACCGAGATGCTCGAGGACTTCGCCGAAATTGCCGGAATCGAGCTGGTCGTCATTGATGCTGGAACCAAAGTGCGCGACCTGAAACAACAGCTCAGGTGGAATGAGGTTTATTACGCGCTCAACAACGGATTCCTTGCCTGAAGAGTTTGTTGGCCCGAGGACATGCGCCTCGGGCAGCGTTTCAGCTCTGCAACGCCCGGCACGCTGCTGGGTCCAGTGAAACGCGTGCGTTTCGGAGCGAAGCACAAAGGTTATGCAGTCAATTACGAGACCGCCCCCGGGATTCTTGATGTCTGCACAGCATATGAAAAACTTGCATCGATTCCTCGCCCTTGTGTTTGGGTTGACTCTGACCGGGATGGCCGACCCCCTTCCCGAGAGGACCTCGGCAGCCGGCGTGGCTGTCGCAGTTAATCTCAAAGCTCAACCGGTCAGCCTGCGCGATGTGCGGCTGTTGAACGGCCCCTTCAAACAGGGCCAGGACGTCGCAGTCAAATACCTTCTCAGCCTCGAGCCAGACCGCTTATTGGCCAATTTTCGAAAGGAAGCCGGTCTCGAACCCAAAGCGCCGCACTACAGCGGCTGGGAATCGCAAACAATCTCGGGTCATTCGCTTGGCCATTACTTGAGCGCTTGCGCCCTTGCGTATGCTTCCACGGGCGACAACGAATTCTTGCGCCGCGCAAACTACATCGTGGACGAGTTGGCCGAATGCCAGCGTGCGCACGGCGACGGCTACGTTGCAGCGATTCCCGGCGGCAAAAAGGCTTATGCCGAAATCGCAGCAGGCAACATCCGATCCGCTGCGTTCGACCTCAACGGCATCTGGGTGCCAAACTACACAATGCACAAGCTGTTTGCCGGTTTGCGCGACGCTCACCGCTTGTGTGGCAATGCAAAGGCGCTCGAAGTGTCAAAGAAACTCGCCAATTGGTTCGAGAAAACTTTCTCGGGCTTGAGCGACGAACAAATGCAGCGAGTCCTTGCCTGCGAACACGGCGGGATGAACGAAGTCCTGGCCGATCTTTACGCCGATACGGGCGACGAACGTTACCTCAAACTCTCGATGCGTTTCCATCACAGGGCCATCCTTGATCCTCTCGCCCGCGGACAGGACATCCTGCCGGGCAAACACGCCAACACACAAATCCCGAAGCTTGTCGGGCTTGCGACGCGGTATGAGTTGGCGGGTGACATCGACGACCGCGCTGCCGCTGCATTTTTCTGGGATCGGGTTGTGCACCATCACAGTTACGTCACAGGCGGCCATTGCGACGCCGAGCATTTCGGCCCGCCCGATCGGCTGAACGATCGACTCAGTCCCGCAACGACCGAGACGTGCAATGTCTATAACATGCTGAAGCTTACCCGCCATGTCTTCTGCTGGACCGGCAGCGCGGACGTGGCGGATTTTTACGAGCGCGCGCTCCTCAATCACATCCGCGCTACCCAGCACCCGGACGGCCGTGTCATTTACAACCTGTCCCTCCAGCCGGGACATCACAAGGAATACCAGACCTTTACAGACAGCTTCACGTGCTGTGTCGGCACCGGCATGGAAAATCACGTCAAGTACGGTGAAGGCATCTATTACCATGACGCCGACGGTTTGTGGGTGAACCTGTTCATCCCTTCGGAATTGAAGTGGAAAACGCGCCGCATCGTCCTCCGCCAAGAAAGCCAGTGGCCAGACGGTGATACCGCAACGCTGGTTATCACGGCTGACGCACCGCAGCAGTTCACACTTCGGATTCGACATCCCTTCTGGGCTGAAACCCTGCGCGTCAAAGTCAACGGTGCGCTCGTCTCAGATTCAACATCTCCATCCAGCTACTGCGTAATACGCCGCCTGTGGCAAACAGGAGACCGGGTCGAGGTCAACTTCCCAATGACGCTGCGTACCGAGCCCATGCCGGACAACCCGAAGCGCATTGCGGTGTTCTACGGCCCTACGTTGCTTGCCGCCGACCTCGGCCCGGTCCATGACCCCGCAGCCCAGAAGCCGGGATATGTCCCAGTGTTGTTGACCGAAGGGCGCCCGGTCACAGACTGGCTGAAACCTGTCGCACAGAAGAACCTTGCCTTCCGCACCCAAGGCGTCGGACGTCCGCGTGATGTCGAGCTGGTTCCGTTCCACAGCTTGCACGATCGCGGGTACACGGTCTATCTGGATTGCTACTCATCGACCGAATGGGCCAAACGCGAAGCTGAAATCCGCGCTGAGGAAGAACAGCTCCGCCGATCGGAAGCCCGCACAGTCGATGTGTTCAGACCCGGCGAAATGCAGCCAGAGCGCGATCACAACGTGCAGGGCGAAAAAAGTGATCCTGTCGAAGCCCTCGGCCGCAAACTCCGCCACGCTTACGACGGCGGCTGGTTCTCGTTCGAAATGAAAGTTGACCCCGCAAAGCCAAATGAGCTTGTCTGCACGTGGTGGGGCAGTGAAACCGGCCGACGCACGTTCGACATACTTGTGGATGGCACAAAGATCGCCACGCAAACACTGTTGAACAATCGCCCGGGCAAATTCTGGGATGCGGTCTATCCCATCCCGCCGGAACTGACCCGGGGCAAAGGTAAAATCGTGGTCAAACTGCAGGCGCGTCCGGGCAATTTCGCCGGCGGGCTCTTTGGGTGCCGGACTTTGGTGGCTGAGCAGTCGAGCAATCAATAACGGGTAAACGGCCGCTCCCAGCCGGCCACTCGCGCCCGCAATGCTACGATCCAACGCAGGTGCTGACGTTGCTCGGTGCTCGAACTGCCAGGCCACAAGCAGTCCCTGCTCGCCGAGAGAATGGCACTGGATTTTGATTTCTGACATTGGGCAGCGAAAACCTGATATGAAAACTAATGAAAGTGCCGCGGACTCAAGTCCGCACCTGCAAACGCTGGCGCGCCTTGCTGGAACCCGGGCAAGGCAAGCCTGCGCCGGTTGGCGACTCTCGCGTGGTTCCCCAGTACCGCACAGTTTGCTGTTTGTCTGGCTCTTAGTGGCTGCGGTAACAAGAGAGGCCGGCGCAGGCAGTGCGCTCGGGCTTTCAGTAACTCCCCCGGTGCGCCGCGACGTCATAACCGGTTCGCTAACTTACGCGATCCATGTTAGGAACCAATCTGCATTCCCGGTCGAGCATGTGCGGGTAACAGTTGATTTGCCACCGTCAATGCAATTCCTGCGCGCCACAAACCAGTATTCAGTCACGCCGTCAATCTCGGTCGGCGAATCCAATGTGGTTTTTCTATACCCCCGGGTCAATGCCGGGGACGTGGCACGCATGCGGCTGAGTGTTCTACCGATGGCCGTCGGGTCGGTCACGAACACGGTCTTTGTGTCTGCGCCCGAGGTACCAGACCCAATCTCTGCGCAAAGCAGCTTCACTGTCCGCTCGATACAGGCCAGCATCCATGACCCCGCAATGGCAAAAGAAGGCGACACTTACTACTTGTTCAGCTCCGGGCCGGGGATCACATTCTACAGTTCGAAGGACATGATTCACTGGCGCTTGCGCGGCCGTGTGTTCCCAGGCGAACCCGCATGGGCCCGAAACGTGAACCCCGCCTTCAACGGCCACGTCTGGGCGCCCGACATCATCCGCCACAACGGCACGTACCACCTCTACTACGCTGTCTCCTCTCCGGGTTCAATCAGGTCTGCAATCGGGCTCACCACCAACAAAACCCTTGATCCGGATTCGCCAGACTACCGTTGGGAGGACAAGGGCATCGTTCTGCAATCCGTGCCCGGACGTGACCTTTGGAATGCCATCGACCCGAACGTCGTTGTGGATAACGTAGGCACCGCATGGATGGCGTTCGGCTCGTTTTGGTCAGGGCTGAAACTGGTCAAGCTGGACATGGATTGGCGAACGCCAGCCCACCCCCAAGAATGGCACTCGATCGCAAAGCGAGAACGGTCAGTGCTGGTTGATGACCTCGATCCCGGTCCGGCCGAAATCGAGGGCCCATTCATTTTCAAAAAGGGCGATTACTACTATCTGTTCGTTTCATGGGGGCTCTGTTGTCGTGGCACCGACAGCACATACCGAATCGTCGTTGGCCGATCCAAAAACGTCAAAGGCCCGTACCTTGACAAGGAAGGCAACAGCATGGCCCGGGGGGGTGGAACACTCCTGCTGGGCGGCAATCCAGCATGGCCCGCTCTCGGCCATAACAGTGCGTACACTTTCGACGGAAAAGATTATATTGTGTTCCATGCCTACGAAGCCGCTGACAACGGCCTTCAAAAACTCAAGATCGCCGAAATCAAGTGGGACGAAAACCAATGGCCGGCAATCGACGAAAAAGAGTTGTTTGAGTATGAGAGCGTCGTGGTCAAATAGCCGGGTGATCGGAACCGACGAAACTCCGATTGCAGCGTCCTGCCCCCCTTCTTGCAACAACTCACAGATGATTCCCCAAGTAGATTCCCTGCCCGGACGATGAAAACACAAAGGCTGACTGTACTCGAGAAAATCGGATTCGGCGCCGGCGACGCTGCTGTCAATGTCGTTTGGTCGTCGCTCGCCCTTGTCATCACGTTCTTCTACACCGACGTGTACAAGCTGAACGTGGCGCACATCGGCTTGCTGCAATTGATCCCGCGGCTTATCGACGCGTTCGCCGACGTGGCGATGGGGATGTACACCGACAGCCACACAACGCGCTGGGGCCGGTACCGGCCATACCTGCTTGTATTTGCCATACCGTTCGGCATTTCAGTCATGCTGGTGTTCACCACCCCGGACCTCTCATACACCGGCAAGCTCGTTTGGGCCTATTTAACCTACACGGTGATGATGCTCATTTTCACCGCGGTCACAATTCCGTATATCTCCCTGCCGGCAGTGCTGACCGCCGATACAATGGAACGCCTGTCCGCAAACGGTTACCGGCTGTTCTTTGCGAAAGTCGCGGCGTTGTTGGTGACCGTTTTCGTTCCCGCGTTCGCCGCGCGTTGGCCCAAAGATGAAATCGCAAAGGGTTATCAGGTCGCCATGGGCATGATGGCAGTCATGGCCACACTCCTGTTCCTGTTCTGTTTCTTCACCACAACCGAGCGCGTGCAGTACAAGACAGAACGAAAACCGCTGGGCGAACAACTCAAGCTGCTGTTGAGGAACGATCAGTGGCTCATCCTCGCCGCCGTCTGCATCATCGGTACAATCGGATATGTGATGCGCGGATCCGTCGCGCTTCATTACGCCAAATACTATCTCCGCGGCAGCGAACTCGAATTCCTGACCAGCGGTTCTGCGTCGGACGTGCTCGATTTCCTCAAGTTCGGCCGTGAAATGCGGCTGTTGCCAGCCTTCATGCTTGTTGGGTTGATCGGCAACATACTTGCAATGGTGGCATCGACATGGATCACGAAGAGATTCTGCAAGATTCGGCTTTTCAGATGGTCGCAGGTCGGAACGTTTCTGTTGAGCCTGCTCATGTACTACGTGATCGTCGCGGGAAACACCTCCCGGGGCAACATACTTGCTGCGTTGGCTCTCTACTTTCTCATCAATTTCGTAGTGGACCTTCAAGGGCCGGTCTTCTGGTCCATCATTTCTGAGGCGGTGGATTACGGCCGGATCAAACTCGGCAAACGAGTGACTGGCATGGCATTCGGAGCGATCTCGTGGTGCCAAAAGGTCGGCATGAGCCTCGCCGCCGGAATGGTCGGCTGGCTGCTCACATACTTCAAATACGTGCCAGACAAAGTATATCAGCCCGAGGTTCAATCAGACGCTTTCACACTGAACGGGCTCGCTCTCCTGTTGACTGTCATCCCTGGCGTCTTCCACCTGATAGTCGGACTGTTGATGCTCAAGTACTTCATCACCGACAAATATTACAACGAGAAAATTCGGGAGCTTGTTACACAGGAGAGCCCGGGCGACGCCCAAACGACCGCTTCCGATTGACCTTGTTTTCCCGCATGATTGCCCCGCACACAATGACCACCGATTGCCCATGACAACCATCACAGTGCAAGTCGATCAACCCGGCCCAGCGATCAACCCCGCAATGTGGGGCGTTTTCTTCGAAGATATCAACTTCGGCGCCGACGGCGGTCTGTACGCCGAGCTCGTCAAAAACCGCAGCTTCGAGTTCCCTGACGCAATGATGGGCTGGTTCAAGATCAGTCCCAGCAAAGCTCGAGGTACAATCGAGGTGCGCACCGATAGGCCCTTTAACGCGGCGAACCCACACTACCTCCGCATCACGTCCGAAGGCCACGACCTCTTCGGCGTCGCAAATGAGGGGTTCCGTGGCATGGGCGTCAGGGAGGGAGAATCTTATCGTTTCAGCGCACAAATCCGCCTTGCCGCCGGCGACCCCAAACTGCGCATCGCACTTTACGGGTCTGATGGCACCCTGCTCGACAGCGTGTGCATTAGCGGCTTTTCGCCCGATTGGAGAAAATATTCCGCCGTGCTCCGCCCGTGTTCCACCGATCCAAGGGCAAAACTTTATGTGCTGTTGGAAAACGCGGGCGCGCTCGACATCGACATGGTTTCGCTTTTCCCCGAGAAGACATGGAAGAACAGGCCGGGTGGACTTCGAACCGACTTGGTCCAAATGCTCGCCGACCTCAGACCCGGGTTCCTTCGTTTTCCCGGCGGTTGCATCGTCGAAGGAAGCGAGTTGGACAAGCGCTATCAATGGAAGAATACCATTGGCCCGGTCGAGGAACGCAAGTTGCTCATCAACCGATGGAACTATGAGTTCATTCACCGCCCCACGCCGGATTACTACCAATCGTTCGGACTTGGGTTCTTCGAGTTCTTCCAGTTATGCGAGGACATTGGCGCCGAACCTCTGCCCATCATCAACTGCGGCATGGCGTGCCAATTCAACTCCGGCGAGCTCGTGCCGATCGACCAACTCGATCCATACATCCAGGACGCGTTGGACCTCATCGAGTTTGCCAACGGCCCAAAAACCAGCACATGGGGCGCAAAACGCGCCGCTCTCGGCCATCCCAAGCCCTTCAATCTAAGAATGCTCGGTATCGGCAACGAACAGTGGGGACCCCAATACATCGAGCGATACGCAAGATTCGCCGACGCAATCAAAACCAGATACCCCGAAATCCAGCTCGTGGCCGCTGCCGGACCCGAGCCAGCCGACTCCCGATTCCAATTCGCATGGGAAAAGCTGCGCGAGTTGAAGGCCGACATCATTGATGAGCATTGCTACGCAAAGCCGGAATGGTTCTTCAACAACGTACACCGATACGACAGCTACGATCGCAACGGCCCGAAAGTGTTCATGGGCGAATACGCCGCCCAAAGCGACAAAGTCGTGAGCGTCAAGAACCGCAACAACCTCGAATGCGCCCTCGCCGAGGCCGCCTACATGATCGGCATGGAACGCAATGCGGATGTCGTCTGCATGGCCGCATATGCACCACTGTTCGCACACGCAGACGCATGGCAGTGGCGGCCAAACCTCATCTGGTGCGACAACCTGCGTGTCTTCGGAACTCCAAGTTATTACGTTCAGCAACTCTTCAGCATCAACCGCGGCAATCGCCTGCTGCCCGTAAACCTTGAATTGCTTTCGGAAACAAGATCTGGTCAGAGGTTTTTCGCCTCAGCCACGAGAGACGATGCTTCTGGCGAACTGATCCTGAAAGTGGTGAATGGCGACGACGCTCCCGTAACAGCCATGTTGAATCTTGCAGGCGCAAAAGAAGTGACCGGAAACCCCAAACTGATTCTCCTTGCCGGCGCCAAACCAAGCGACGAGAACTCGTTCGACGAGCCAAAAAGAGTTGCGCCACAGACATCGGTACTCTCGATCGATTCACCACATTTTACCCACACGTTCCCGGCGTTTTCCTTCTGTGTCTTGCGAATCGGTGTCCGCTAACCCCGAAACTTCACCAAAATGAAGCTTTGGGTGTCTTGGTCTGCTCAAGCGGTAAGGTTTCCAGGTTGTCGCCGAAGGTAGATGGGGGCACCTGTAGCTTCTTTACACGACTTGCTCGGCGCTATTAGCCTGCAGTTGTGTCTGCCAGTACAAAACCGAAAGTTGTTGTTGGATTGAGCGGCGGTGTCGATTCCTCGGTCGCAGCAGCACTGCTGATCGAACAAGGATTCGATGTGGTTGGCATTCACCTTGTCCTCTCCCATGGCGTGCCGGATGCGAGCGCCCGTGGAAACCAAACTGAACGTAGCCTTGCCGACGTTCAGGCGGTTTGCAGGCACCTGGGCATCCGGTTCATCGCTCTCGACCGCGCCAGCCAATTCAAGTGCCATGTGATCGAGCCGTTCGCTTCTGAATACCGCGCCGGCCGCACGCCAAACCCGTGTGTCTTGTGCAACCAACGGATCAAGTTCGCCGCCCTGTTGGACACCGCCCGTGAATTGGAAGCCGAATACATCGCCACCGGACATTACGCGCGTGTTGAACACCCGGCCAGCGAAGGCCGCCATCTGCTCAAACGCGCCTCCGACAAGCAACAAGACCAGAGCTACTTTCTTTTTTCTCTCAACCAGCAGGAATTGCGACATGCCATTTTCCCGTTGGGCACCTTTAGGAAAGACGATGTCAGAGCTCTCGCTCGGGACCTCAAACTCCCAACCGCAGAAAAAGATGAGAGCCAGGAAATCTGCTTTGTGCCCGACAATGACTACGGTGATTTTCTGGTTCGGACCGGCCTCGTCCAAAAGCACAGGGGTGAAATAGTCACCAGAGACGGCCGGGTTCTGGGTTATCACGACGGCGTAGAGTTCTTCACAGTGGGACAACGGCGCGGATTGAGAATCGCCGCAGATCGCCCGTTATACGTTCTTGAACTGGACCAGGCTCGGAACAGGGTCATTGTAGGTTACGCCGAAGAACTCGAGCGCAGCAACCTCACCGTCACACGCTGCAACTGGGTGGCATTCGAATCGCCGCCTCAAATGTTCGATGCCACGGCCAAAATCCGATATCAACACCCCGGCGCAAATGTGACCGTCATGTGTTTGTCAGCTCAAGAAGCATCGGTTTGCTTTCACGAATCGCAACGCGCCGTTACCCCCGGCCAAGCGTGCGTGTTCTATCAGGACGACCTGCTCCTCGGCGGTGGCTGGATCGCGTGAATATAAGGCGCTGCGAAACCGGTAAACTCTACGTCCGGCGTGCTGCCCACTGATTGCTGGACCTTCTCCGTGGTTCGCACCTCGTTGCGCACACTCCTGTTTTGCATTTCCCGCAGATTTGGCGAAGCCCATGCTTTGGGCCCCAATCGGGGCACGCCCGAAAGATGAAGAAACACAAACACATTGGCAACAACAATGCGCTTGGGGCGGATTCCCATACCTCAGTCAAAATGGGGCTTTTCATCCGATTACACTCGCAAATTCAATCCCCGCTCCATTGCTCCAATGGAACCTTAACCAATAGCCCAATCCCCTCACTTGATCAGGCCAGTGACATCGAGCCGGCCAATATCGTGTCTGTCACTCTATTTGCTCCGCACGCGCCACCCCCGCCAAACGGCACTCACCGGTCATCGTAAACTTCACTCAGGACGCCATGATGCCCGCCCAGCCCGCTCCAACCCGGCGACCACAATATCGTGTCTGTCACTCTATTTGTTCAGCCACCGCAAAACCCTCACCAACCCCTCAAAACAATCCACGGAAACTTCACCTCTAACGCAACAATGCCTATTCAGCCGGGATAAACACCCCTCCCACTGCGCACCTCACCCCTAATCACCACGCCAACCAAGCCGGCAATGACATCACGTGAAAACAATCCCCCATCGCCGAACTCCTTCACCAGGCCTTCGGCATCCCACAACTCCGATCTCTGAAAACGCCCCTGCCCCCTTTTCCTCGACTTACTCCTCCAAGCCCTTACTCGATCGCTCTCACCTTCAAGTCACGCAACACATAGACCTCTCCCAACAACATCCCGGGAA
>JAAYVR010000293.1 GCA_012517065.1 Verrucomicrobiota bacterium
CATGAAACTGTTCCGCCTAAAGGCGGGACTCTAACGGCCGTGGGCGGGCAGCGCCGATCGGCTGGCAAACCCGCGGCCCAGTTGAACGTTGCGAGTTGAACGTTGTACGTTGGACGTTGAAAGTGTCGGTAGCTTGATCAGTTTGGTCTTCTCTTTGAGAACGTTCAACGTCCAACGCTCAACGTGCAACGTTCAGAGGTGATACTGCTCGATGACTGCTCGTTTCAAAGCCGCCTAAAGGCGGGACGCGATCGGCCGCGGGCTCGGCATCGCCCGAGGCGCGGAAAAGCCTATCGCCGTCAGAGTTCCGCGTTTACGCGGAAGAGTGAAAGCTTTCTTGTCCTGATTGTGGTACCCCAGCGCTCTGCGCCTGCGCCAGGGGGCGACCTACGGCGCTCCGACCCAACTACGTGTCTGTCCCCATGCGGCCGCATTCGATCTCGCTGCTGATCCCGATGGTTTCTCAGGCGCTGGCGCGGATGCAGTGGGCGTTGGCAGGCGCGAAGCGTTTGGAGTGCGGCAGCTTGCTGCCGCTTTGCTTTTATACACACACAACGTGCCTGTCCCCATATCGCATTCCCCGCCCAGATTCAGAAAAGAGACACACACTTACGCTCGATGGGATCGGTGCTATAGCAGGCTTGGGATATCCGTGGCATCGGTGGCATCCGTGGTCGATCGACACGACATTGTGCTCGTTGAGCTTCTTGGTCGCGGAGGACGCGGATGACACGCATGCGCAAGCAACGTGCCTGGAACCAGATCGGCATGACACCGCAAACAATGTGTCTGTCCCCATGTTCCATGTTGGCAGAAACATGAGGGGAAAACATGGGGGCGGGTGAATGTGAGCGTAGCGGATGTTTGGGGTGAGCGCCAACGCTGACGCGTTTGACGTTTCACGCGTCACGTTTCACGTTTCAAGTATCACGCGTGACGTTTTGCGTTGCGCCTATCACTCATCGCACAGCTTTTCGTCAATGCTTATGTCCAATTAATTGTTGGACAGTGTTAGATGTTGTCTTGCATTTGATCAGTTGAATTGACGTTCGCGAAGTGTGTATTGCTTAAGCCGTTGTTGATCAACCTATTGATCACAAGGAGAAGTGCTCGGCACGGCCTATGCTTCGGGGTGAATCCGTTGTTAAGTATTCTTAACAATAGTCAGTGCCTATGAGAATCAGTTGCTTGATCGGAGTTGGATATGTGGTGGCATGGTTTGCCGCGTCAGAGTTGATGTTAGCTCTGGGTGGGGAGCGTTCCGGAGTTGCCCCTGCCAACCCGACGTCTGGTGGACCGGATGTGGTGGCGACCAAGGCGGCCCATGGCGATCATGGGCTGGCAAGTGGCACGAAGGCGCCAGAGTTGGGTTCGACACTTCAACACAAGCAGGTCCAAGAACTGCCAACGATCAAGCGGGTTGTTGGGCGGGGCGTGAAGATTCGGACAAACGCCTTGCTTGGTAGTGGGCAGGATGGCAGAGTGCCCCGACTGACCACGGCGGATACCAGGAGCGCCAAGGGGGGCAAGGTCACGACGATTAGCGAGGGATGGATAGCATACCAGCCCCCGTCCGGGCTGAGCGGCGAGGATTCCTTTGCAGTTGCTGTCGATGCCGGTCCTGGTGGACGGAGGACCGGGCTGGTAACGGTTGTGGCGGACGGCGAGGTCGAACCTTCCTCGAATCTTGTTTGGTCTGATCGGGGTGATGGATCGGTTTTGCTCAGGGGCAGCGGTATTCCGGGACGGGTTTACCACATCGAGTTTGCTCCGGTAACTGGTGGTCAGAGGTGGCAGCGATTGGGCAGTGTGACGGCCGATGCCAACGGCGCGTGGGAATACGTGGACAATTCTGCGCGCGGGGGCACGCCGAGGAAATACCGATTGAAATGCGAATAATGCAACAGACTCTTTGTGTGCCAGTAGTAGTGTTTGGCGTGAAGTATCGGCAGCACCGCCAGGTGGTCTTGGGTGCCCGCCGATGCTGCACGTCCGACGGGACGTCTGTCGGTCTGGCACCGCACTCGAAAAAGTCCACGGCAAGTCAATGTGATGAGACAAATGATTGCGCATAAACTTTCCATGTTTTTTATGCCATCAATGATTTGTATTGGGGGATCAATGGTCCGGCGCATGCCGAGAAATGGCGAGTTAGCTGGGGCGCGAAAACCGCGGTCCTTTGCGAAGGCTCTGGCTGTTGGAGCGGCTTTGCTGGGGGTTCTGGTTGGGACGCCGGCTGGCGACGCTTCTGAGCTTTACAGTTTTACAAACCTGAACTTGGGCATTCCGGATGGCAACTGGGCCGGGCTCAGCGATTCGCGGGACATTGTATCGTCAATTGGTTCCGTGACCAAAGTGCGCGTGAAACTGCACATCGCCGGCGAGTTCAATGGCGACCTATACGCTTACCTGCGTCAGATCAAGGATGGGCGCACCAATTTCTGTGTGCTGCTAAACCGGCCCGGGCGAACCTCAAGCAACCCGTATGGTTATCCGGACTGCGGGTTTGACGTGACCTTCGACGACGACGCCGCCAACGGGGATGTGCACGTGTACCGGAACAAGGTCGTGCCGCAACCTGGAACGCCACTCACTTCGACATGGCAACCCGATGGCCGCAACGTGGACCCGGCAGTAGTGACAGATGCGAGTGCACGAACCACTACCCTCTCGAGCTTCAACGGCACCGCTGGCAGTGGGAATTGGACGCTCTTCATAGCGGACCTCGATCTGGGCGCAACGAACATGTTGCTCGGTTGGGAGATCGAGTTGTCTGGACCAGTGGCCGCGCCGATCGTTTGGGCGACGCCTGCTGATATCACATACGGAACTGCGTTGGGGCCATCGCAGTTGAATGCCTCCTCGACGGTGCAAGGAACTTTTGCATACGACCCGCCAGCAGGAACCGTTCTGCCCGCTGGCACCCACACCCTTTCAGTAACCTTCACCCCGGTCGATACGGTCAATTACACCCCGGCAACGAAGCAGGTCACGATTAAAGTACTCAAAGCGCCGTTGACGATCAAGGCTGACAACAAGAGCAAGGTTTATGGTGCAGCGTTGCCGGCGTTGACGGCCAGTTACAGTGGGTTTGTGAACGGCGACACGCCGGCGAGTCTTGACACGCCTGTGACGTTGTCCACCACTGCTACGGCGTCCAGTCCGGTGGGGACGTACACGATCACCGCCAGCGGGGCCAGCGACGCCAATTACACGATCAGTTTTGTCAACGGGACACTGACAGTGACGAAGGCGCCGTTGACGATCACGGCAGACAACAAGAGCAAGGTCTATGGTGCTGCGTTGCCGACGTTGACGGCCAGTTACAGTGGGTTTGTGAACGGCGACACGCCGGCGAGTCTTGACACGCCTGTGACGTTGTCCACAACTGCCACGGCGTCCAGGCCGGTGGGGACGTACACGATCACCGCCAGCGGGGCCAGCGACGCCAATTACACGATCAGTTTTGTCAACGGGACACTGACAGTGACGAAGGCGGCTTTGACGATCACG
>JAAYVR010000294.1 GCA_012517065.1 Verrucomicrobiota bacterium
AACAGACGGAGTGGCGTTGGGGAGCAGGGCGTTTGTTGAGGAGGTGTTCATGAGGCATCGGCCGCTGTTTGGTCCGAAGCGGAAGAGTGGAGCGAGGAAGATACCCGGGATGTTGTTGGGAGAGGTCTATGTGTTGCGTGATCTGAAGGTGAGAGCGATCGAGTAAGGGCTGGGAGGAGTAAGTCGAGGAAAAGGAGGCAGGGGCGTTTTCAGAGATCGGAGTTGTGGGATGCCGAAGGCCTGGTGAAGGAGTTCGGTGATGGGGGAATGTTTTCACGTGATTTCATTGCCGGCTTGGTGCGCTTGGTGATTACGGTGAGATCGGCAGTGGGAGGGGTGTTCACGCCGGCTGAATAGGCATTGTCGGGTCATATCTGAAGCTTCCAAGGACTGTTGTGAGGGGTTGGTGAGGGTTTGGCGCTGGGCGAACAAATAGAGTGACAGACACGATATTGTGCCGGCCGCGCGGAACGGGGCTGGGCAGGCATTCCTGCGTCATATCTGAAGTTTCCGAGGATCGTTGAGTGCTGTTCGGTTTCGCTGGTTACGGTTTCCGTCTCGGTGCTTTCGGGCTCCACAGGGAGAATGTTTTGGCTGCACTCGGAGATGTCTCGTCCTTGGCCAACCTGAGCGAGGCATTCAACCATGCTCCCTGACGGGCAGGGTTGCGATCGCCGATTGCCTTACAGCAGGCTTCGTGATAAGAACGACACAACCTGATAGTTATGGACTACCACCTCAACAGCCGCGGACAATACATTGGAGTGTTTTCAATCGATGAGCTCCGTCGCCGCCACGCCGCTGGTGAACTTTCGGGCGATGACCTTGTCCTGGGCGAGGGAATGACCGAATGGAAGCCGCTTGACGCGGTGTTAGGGGAGACTGTCATGCAACCGCGAGGCGGTCTCGATCGCGAAGAAAGAGGGAGCTCTCCAAAGCCCGGCAAGAGGCGTGTACTTGTATTGGTGATAGCAATCTTTGGCGGGCTCATGCTTCTGGCACTCGGCTTCTCAGGTTTCATGGTGTTCAGGTATGTTCAGAAGACTCGCGAGTCAATTGGGGGTGCCAGCTTGATTGGTAGCACGCGTGGCCTCGCAGCGGCCAGCAAGCCGATCCCGGTCAGCGAAACGACGCTCACACGCGAAACCGTGCTAAAGCGGGCGCGCGAGTTTCGTCTTCGGCAATATCTTGAGGGTTATCGGAAGCACGGACGGCACGACGTTCCGTGGGACGACGACGCGGCCAAGCTGATTGAGGCATGGATAGCGGTCAACTACGGTGGCCCCACAAATTTACCGTCGCCAACCGAACTTGCAGAGAAGCTCATTGCCATACCTGAATGCAGGGATGCATTGATACTCACAGCCGCGGCGGCTGTTACGCCCGACTTGCATGAACGAATCCGCCGTTTCGAACGCGCGCTCGCAGCTTACACCGGATCGGCCTACGGAGCGTACCCGCGATTCTTCGTCGCGGTCCAGCTCGGCAACGATCTCGGAAGCAAAGCGCCGAGGACGCCCGAGCTGGACGCGACTGCGCTCGACCAGTTCAAGCAGGGTTTCGAGGACGGCAGTTTCACGCCGGCAGATGAAGAGGAAATCGCATATATCCTCGCAGAGGACTGGGGAAGTCGCTTTTTTGACAGAAACAACTCTGCTGTGATTCAGATTGTTCTCGGGCATCCCGAGTACAAGTGGCTTGCGTTGACGTTGCAAGGAGCGATGGAAATTGAAGAGGCATGGAAAGCGCGCGGCAGCGGTTGGGCAAACACCGTGACTGCCGAAGGTTGGAAAGGATTTGAAGATCATCTTGTCAAAGCTCGCGCGGCATTAACACAAGCATGGAAACTGCATCCGCAACGGCCCCTCGCGCCCTGTCACATGATCACCGTGGCAATGGGTGACAGCGATGCCAACGAGATGCGCGTCTGGTTCGACAGAGCCATTGAAGGCCAGCTTGATCTGCAGAGCGCATGGAATCGGATGCAAACCGGGCTGCTTCCCCGCTGGCACGGCAGTCACGCCGCGCTGTTGGCCCTCGGCGTTCGCGCCGTTGACACGGGCAGATTTGACACGGATGTGCCAAGACAATTGTTCGAGTGCGTCAGGATGATTGAAGGCGATCTCGAGTTGGCTCCAGGCGAACATATTTATGGCCGTGCGGACGTGTGGCCGCATCTGAAGAGTATGTACGAAGGTTACTTGGTTGAACCGTCCCAGGCTCAATACAAACTCGGCTGGCACAGTGTTTACGCCGTTGTAGCATATCTGGCCGGGCGATACGATACGGCGAGAAGCCAGTTAGAGGCCATCGACTGGCAACCAACCCGCAGATCACTAACGCAATGGGGCAAAGACCTGTCGCTTCTGCCCCTGCAAGTGGCAGCTATCACAGGCGAATATGGAGAGCAAGTATTGCGCGCCGAATCGAACTACGCGCGCGGCGATCTGTCGAAAGCCATCAAGACTTACAAGGATTTGCGCGCAAAACCACATTCAGACGATCGCACCAAACGGTTCATCGAGGCGAGGTTGCCAGCTCTCGAGCAAGAATTTCGCTTGGCCAAAGGAGAATGGATTGACTTGCTTCCTGCCGATCAACAAGACCCAAGCTGGGAACTGTTCGGTCACACCATCCGCAAACTCGCCGACGGAGCGATCGAGATCGAGGCCGGTCCCGGAGGGCATGCCATTTACTGCCGCACCCGTATCGGACCAGACTTTGAAGTGACGGGTGAATTCGAGGTCGTGCGTTCCTCCACAGGCGCTTTTCAGGCAGGATTGATGATGGGCATCCCTGATGACCCAAGCCCTGGGTGGTATTCGTTCAGAATAATGAGGAACTCGTCCGGCGGCGATACAGCAAGTTTTTCACGCGGCTGGACACGGCAGGAGCTTGCAATGCCCGCCAAGCTCAAAGATGGCCCCAACGCTTTCCGATTCACCATGCAGCAACGCCGTGTGAACGCGTGGGTCAACGACATTCTCATCCTGCGTGTGGCTGAAGAACAGGAACGGTTTCTTCTCAAGGACAACTGCATGCTTGGTTTGGGCGCGTACAATGACAGGAACGAAACTGTGATCCGGTACCGCAACGTGAGAGTGCGGCGCATCACATCGGACTAGCGAGGGTTATCCTGTTAACAAACCGCACGCAACCTGTTGGCCATGATATCCCGACGGCGAATTGGCTGGGGCTGCGCTGTGCTCCGGCGAGGGTTTGTTCAGCGCAGGGTTGCGAAGACGCCCTGGCTGATGTTTGTGAAAGTCGCTGATCCGGTTGTTGTGGGCGCCAGCGCACGAACCATGTAGGTTTTCCGACCGGCTGGCGCTTCATTGTCTGTGAATTGGGTGGCTGCTATCGGCTCAGGCGTCAGCCGCACAAACGGACCTGCGAGGCCCGAGTTTGACCTGTAAACACAATACGCGGCTCCGGTCGCAGACGATGCCGCCCAGCGCAGGGAAACCCGCCTGTCGGCTTGACGTGCAACGAGGTTTTTCGGCGGCGGGGTCACAAGGAGACGCAACGTCGGGTCACCGAGAAGATACGTCGTCCGAACACTCTGTCGCCCTTGCGCGGTCGAGACCAATCCGGTTGCGAGCGGTTCGCCCACTGCTGCCGATTCAAATCGCCAGACGGTGTCCATGGTGAACATGGCGCCAAGGCCGTAGTTGGGGGTGGCAAGGACGGCGCGCATAAAGCAATTCTCGCCGAGGTTCCAATTTGCGAAAAACGAGCCTTTGAGGATGTAAAACCACACTGCCGGTTCGTTTGCAGGCCTTGCAAGGTCAGCGGTTGAGATGCGGTTAACGCCAAGGGCGCGATTCGAGTCGGGACTGTTGTTGATGGCGTCGTAGGCCCCGTAGCCGCCCTGCATTCCAACGAGGCAACTGCCGGGTGAAGCGAAAATGTCGCCCGTGAAAACCGCGTCGGAGGACATCCCAAACAACCTTGACCCCAGCCAAGCCGCATTTGCGTCGACGATTTGGCTTTGCGAATGGCATAGGGTGAAGAACATGCCCGCTGCAATGACACCGTGATCGGGCGGCGCGTCGCTGTGCCGATAGCGGTGGTTCTTGGCGAAGTATCGTTTGAGCAGGTCAACTTCCGAAAGCGGCGCAAACGCCGGCATTCGCGCAAAGTCAATTCGCCCAACCGCAAGTTCGATTCCGCCCCGGCCATAGGGTTCCGAAGGAACAAGGTGGGGATCGAAGAAGTTCGGATCGAACTTGCCATCGCCCGGCACATTGCGGAGCTGTGCGTCCTGCGATTGTTGATTGATGCTAGTGTCCTTCCAATCGCCGTCCATGTCCCCGTAGAAAGCGTCAGCAGGCCACGCGCCCCTGGCATTGAAGTGTCCATCTTCAGCGCCGAAACCCGAGAGCGGAACGGTCACATGGCCGACGAGCACGACTGCTTTGGTTCGGTCAGGAGCGGCGCGGTAATCGGCTGCAATGACAGACTTAATCTGGGCGACATCGTCGATGTAACGTTTGTTGACGGGGTTTTGGTCCCACGCGTGGTCATCGTGCCGCGGCACGTCGTGTCGGATCACCTCCCATCCGTCACCGACGAGGTCGGCCGTCCAATCGTCCAATGGTTGTTTCAAGGGCGCGGCCAAGGTGCGATCCACGAGCACGATCACTCGTCCGCGGTTTTCAACAGGGGGCGCATCGATTGAGACGAACAGGGTGCGTTGGTCGATTTCGTACTCATAGACACCGCCGCGGCGAAGGGTTGGCGAATCATCGACAAAAGACATGCCGATAGCATTTGTGGAGAGCACCGTCCAATTGGATTCGCCTGCGGCTCGGCGGCGGATTGTGACCGGTTTACCGTTGCTGCTGAGCCAGTGCAGAGTAACTCTCGGCGGAGCCGAGATGACGTCTGCACTTGCGGCGTATCGTGAAGCAAAAGAATAATTCCGCAGCGGACCAATCGGTTGATCAAAAACCTCGAATTCGTCGATCAACCCTTGCGCGGTGAGATTGCCGTCCAAACTTCCGCCAATAGCGACCACCAATCCGCGTTGTGCGCCTGAAAAGCTCCGGATACCAGGCCCGCCCCAACCTTGGGTGCGCTTGTCTTGTTTCAAAGCGCCGTCCACGATCAGTGCAGAATTGGTTGGGGTGTAGTTGATCACAATCTCGCACCAATCACCGACGAGTTCTTTCCCTTGGCCTACAGGTTTGGTCAGGGACCAAGTATAATCCGTGACAAGATTCGTTGAGGGTTGGCCGTTCGCAGCAAACGTCTCGAGCACAAGTTCTGTCCCGGAAGCATCGATGGACAACGCCATGCGCGGCGCCCATCCGTTTTCGTTGCGGTAGCCAATCTCGAGAAGCCGGAGTTCGCGCGGCGGTCTGGTTGTCCATCTCGAAGTGCTAATGGGCAGGGCGCGCGCAGGCGAATCGTAAACCCACACAGGACGATACAAGAACCGAATTGCGCCCTGATTCGGGTCAAGGTTCCGGGACCCGTCACTCTCAACTGCTGCAAAGCGGAGCCATGCCGGCCCGGGCGACGATGGAATACGCAGGGCAGATTCGTGAACGCCCTGGGCAATTCCAACGTTCGCGGAGTCGAGCGGCTTATGGCCCGCATCATTACGGAAGTCTTCGGAGTTGAACCGCCAATGACCGAGGCGTTTGGGCACGCTGACAAAAGCTGAAGCCGCTTTGCCATGTGTCAAAGTGCCAGCCATAGCCGCCAGCACCAACAAGAACACCCATCCCTTGGCCAACAGCCTGATCATTGCCGCCCAAATGTGTTTTGGTTAACGGGCGTCAAGGCCCCACTTGCGTCGGCACATTGAACACACCGTACTCTATCAAAGGCAACCAAAGCCCTTCATCGGCCGAAGCGTCGCCATTGGCGAGGTCCACCCAAATGCACCCGGGAAGCTTTTCGCTGCCTGCCTGCCACAGATTTGCAACGTCGTCGGCATCCCAGACAGAAACGCGGTCGCCGCTGGAAACCGCGAGCAATTGCCCGTAGATCGCCAATTCTTGCGCGCGAGTCTCGAGCTTCACGATGCCCTTCAGGTCGAACTTACCGGCGCCTCCTACATCTGTCCCGAGCGCCCATGTTTCAAGTGTTCCTGCGGTCGAATTGCTTTCCGGTCGTCCGATGAACACTGCGTCGCGGGATACGAGCATCGGATGTGGCCATTCGCTGGGCAGCTTCATCGAGGCGACCAGCGAAGCGTTCACGCCGTCGTACGCGAGGGCGTCCAGCCATTCCATCCAGTCCGTCGAACCATCAGCATCGTAGTGATACCCGACCGTGTACAGAACTGCTCCGCTGGCGCCAATACCGCGAAGCTGGCCCGGAATCTCGACAGGCGTTCGTGCCGTCGGGTTTTTCGGATCGGTGAAATCGACGACGTCGAGATACTCTTTTGTTACCCAGAATCCGGGTTCTGGTCCGATAGCGACGATCAAGTCGGGGTTGTTGAGCGGGATTCTTTCTCCGGCGTCTTTCGGCACAAAGAAACTTGACCGATGACTCACATAAACCAGCGGCGCAGCTTCGAACGCCTCGCTGAAGTTCCAGCACTGGCCCTTAGCGGACAGGTCCACGGCGGACAGGAAATCGATCTGTCCTTCCGATTCGGTCTTGCTTGTGTCAAACGCCAAGAGCAATCCGCCGCCATAACCCCAACGCGGCCACCACCACCAGTCGGCGATAACGCCCACCACCGGCCCGCCTACGCGAAGCACCTCGCCGAGCCATGGCCCCATTCCCCCAGAAGAAGCCCACACCAAAACGCTGGGTTTAGGCCACAACGGCTTGAAATTGCCGAAGCCTCTCGCGGTTTCGACTGTTGCGGTCGTCTTTGCAAGCAGTTTCAGTTCCGGCAAACCCGCCAGTGAGAACGCAGTCAAGGTCACGTTGGGTTTGGTCTCGGGCGAATCACCTGTGCTTCCATCGAACACAATTGGAGTTTGGCTGCTGGCAGCTTGAAGAACAAACAGCACGCCATCACGAATCGTCATTCCCACAAGCCTTTGGCCTTCGTCCAGAGCAGCCTGCGACAGAACAACGTTTGGAGCCGCCGCGTCGGCCACACGCAAAACCGGCACTGCCGGCCCTGGCCATTCGGACCCCGCTTCGGCCTCGATCAACCAGCCGTTCGCCAACAACAAGCGGTCAACTGTCCACGACAAAACAAGCGTCGCTGTTACCGCGGGCTTGTCGCGGTCGCCAGCATCCACCACCATGAGTTCCTTGCCTGATACCGACAAGATACGCTCTCCGTATGCAGTAGCGCGGCGCGGCTGCATCTTGTGCGCAATGACACCTCGCTTCGTCAAAGTGTCATTGCCAAGATCCACCAACTGGACCTGCGTGGCATAACCGCCGGACGCCCATTCGCCATACGGAACAAGTATCAGCCCCGCCTCAGGCAAAACCGCAAATGCCTTTTCATCCCAGTTTGCCTCGCTCCATGAACCCGACTCGCCCAAGGTTACCTTGCTTAGCAGGCTCGGTTTCTGTGCGTCAGCGACATCAAACAGCGAGACTGCCACTTTCCATCCGCTCTGGTCGTCGATGCCGATGGTGACCAGCCGATCCCCAAGCGGATGGATGTAAGTTGACCACCCCGGCACATGCAGTTCGCCTGAAAGGACAGGCTTTGCCGGATTCGACAGGTCAACCACCCACAACGGGTCGATGCGCTGGTATGTCACGATGTAAACCCGAGCACCATCAAACCGAGTGGCAAACAGACTCTCCCCATGGCCGACCTCGATCCGGCCCAGTTCTTTGGGCGCTGCCGGGTCCACCAATGAATAGGTCCTGAGAACGCTTGCCCGCCCGCCGTCCGGGGTGCTTGTGGCTTCGCATATGACCGAAAGCACTTCGCCATGCTCAGCATACGACGCAACATTCAGCTTGAACTTGTCCGCCACCCGACCGCCTGGCCGTACCACCCCGAGCCGTTTCATTGTTCCGTCGGGAGCTGTGATGTCGATCAGTTGCACCGAAGATTCCCACCAGTTGTTTTGGTCCTGCGTGACTACGAAGAAGTATTTGTCGGTGGCCGAAACCACATTGCCGTAGCCTGGAAACCAGAGGCGCTCGCGCACGGTTGGCTCGGCAGGATTTGAAAGGTCAACCGAGCTAACCTCAGTCCCCCACTCCCATTGCTCCTGCTGGGTCTTGTCTGAGCCACCAGGATCAGGCATGGGCGGTACTAGAACTTGTTTGTACATTAGTGAAGCGACATAGAGCGCCGACCCCACGAGCCTGCTTTCGGCAATCGACCCCTCGATCGGAATCCGGGCCACCGCCGTGGGAACGCCGCTTTCGATCCGGACCACTATCACCGCGCTCCCGCCATTGCCGCCTGAAACTGAACAGTCGCGCGCCAGCAACACAACATGCTGATCGTCCAACAAATACATTTGCTCGCCAGCGGCTGGCAGCGACAGCGTGCCTGTCACCTTGGGATCATCCGGCGAAGAAATGTCTATCACCTGAAGGCCGCGGTACTGGTTGAAGAAATAAAGGGTGTTGCCTTTGATTTTCCAAATGTCCGATTCAACGACCTCGCGTGTTTCAGCACCGTCACCCACGGTTGGCACGTTTTCTCTGGTCCCGAGGTCAGTGTAAATCAACGCAGCGGCATCATTGGCGCTCTGGCTGACCTGTCCATTGAACGTTTTTTGCCCGTCATAGCATTCCGCTGGCAACGGTTCATTCTCATCGCCACGGACTCGCAACAGTTCAATGGCCTCCGATTTCGGGAGGCGGAACGTGATTGTTTCTGCCTTCAGCCCGTCCAACCGCTGCACTGCGCGAGGCACCCACGCCCCGGCGCCAAGGCGCGTCCGAGATTCAAGCGTCACTTTCCGAACGCCGGGCGGGACAGCCACGGTCACAACGACCTCGGAAGATTCAATTCGCACGTGGGTAATGGCAAGGCCATCAGCCGCAGCGCACTGAATTGGAGAAACGCAAAGCCAGAAAAACGCCAAACCCAAACCCGCCAATACAGCAGGTCTCAAACCTGACCGAACCAAGATTCGCCACATAAACATGCTCCTTAATCCGAACGTTCCCGGTTATTGCCAGTCTTCGACCAAACCCCGACGACCGGAAACCAGTCTGTGCAAACTAGACCTCACAACAACGACAATGTCAAGGCCGGTTAGACCGCAAGATTCGGGCCAACATGGCCCGCGGCAATGCGGAGCTTCAGTGATTGCAGTAGGGATGACGAACGCTCGAACAGCAATGCAGTACAAAGTGTACGCCCGAACACCTCGAGTGCTTCATCCGGCGTTGGCCCGAACCGCTATTCAGATCACCTCGCGGTACACGTCAGGGTGCGGGCGGGATATCAGGACCGCATTGACGAGCACTCCTGCGTCGGAAAGCACGCGTTTGCCAGCGGCCATCGCGGATTGAACAGCGCCAATGTCGCCTGTCATCGTGAAGAACGCTTTGCCGCCGAGTGCCATGGCCAGCCGAATCTCGATCAGATTCACCGCCGCGGCTTTTGCTGCAGCATCGGCAGCTTGCAGAAGCGTCGCAACATTGAACGACTCGAGAATTCCCAATGCGCCCACGGGTTGCACTGGCTGGGACCTGCCAAGTGCCATAAACACGTCCGGATGCACATTCGCGATCACGAACTGATCGATCAAACACCCGTCCGCAGCTTCGGCGCCCGCCGCCACCGCGCTTTGAACCGCCGCGGTTTCGCCGCCGATCAAAACCATGTATTTGCCGGAGCAGATTGATCGCGACAACAAAAGCTGCACGTTGCCCGCCTTCAACATGGTGTCAGCCACGGCAAACCCGGCTGCAACACTTGACAGTTCAACCAATCCAATCGATTTCAAGCTCATGACTCCCTCTCAATTACGACGCGGTCGGTGACGGTCACCACACGGCCTGAAACCGGCGCATGGACAATCGCGCCAAGCGAGTTTGGCGGGATTTTGCCAAGGTCCTGCCCGGCTTTGACGCGGTCTCCCGGTTTCACAATCGGCTCGTTCGCGCTCCCAGCGCCCTGCTTCAGCGGAACGGCAACCCGACGCGGCTCTTTTTCCAAATCCCGAAACGGCGCGGGGTTGTCGTAGGCCTCGATTTGCAGTCGGCGCATCAGCGTCTTGATTGGGACACGCCTGCCCTCGCGCAACCCGTGCGGCGCTGTCGGAGCAGGGCCGGTCCATTTGAAACCCGCCCGTTTCATTTCGGCTTTCGCCTGGTCGCAGGCTTCCTTCGGAAACAATTCTTCGGGGCAGGCAAACAGTGTGCAAAGCCCACATGCGCAGCACAACACGGCGAACTGGTCCCAATACGCCGTGCCTGTGGCTGTGAAACCGAGGCTGCGCATCACTCTGTGGGGTTCGACAGCGTATCCCAACAAGAATCTTGGACAATACTCGGTGCAGTAACGGCACTGATCGCAGGCTGACTTGCCTATCTTGTTCTGGCGGTCAGGGGACACGAGCCTGCGCTGGATGACATGATGATTGCGCGGGAGGATGACGGCGCCGGTTGTTGTTTTGATGATCGGTGTTTCGAGGTCATCGGTCGTTTCCCCCATCATCAAACCGCCGATGCACAGCACCGGGTCTTCGGTGGTCAAACCTCCGGCTGAGGCGATTGCGTCTTTCCATGTTGTGCCGATAGGGACTCTGAGAGTAACCGGTTCTTTGACTGCGCCGGCGACGGTGATCGTTTTGTGGGTCACGGGGCGGCCGTCCGCAGCGGCTGCGACATTAGCGAGCGTTTCCACGTTCATGACCACTGCGCCGACCTGCAACGGAATCCCTGCCGGCGGAATAAGCCGCCCGGTCACGTTGTACACAAGGTCGTACTCGTCGCCTGCAGGATAATAGTCGCCGAGCAACTGCACTTTGACGGGTGTTCCGCTGCAAGCAGCGGTCATGGCATCGACGGCGTGTTTGTTCTTGGCTTTGATGGCGACAACGCCTGTCTTGGCGCGCACTGCTTCCATGGCCAACATGATGCCGCGAACAACCGCTTCGGCGTCATGCTCCATGACAGCCGCGTCCTTGTGCAGCAACGGTTCACATTCGGCGCCGTTGGCTATGACGGTATCTGCGTTCGCCCCAAGCTTGACATGGGTTGGAAACCCGCCGCCGCCGGCCCCAACAACACCTGCCAACCGAACTTTCTCTGCCAAATTCATGCCCAACAGCAGGATAATCTCCGACCCGGCCCGTTGCCAACCCGGAAATCTAACCATCTCACCGGCCAAATAGCTGAAATGCTATTCCGACGAGATTTCCGGGTTGGGACCCGATCAGCACAGGTCAGAAAGATCAAGGAACAGAAGCATAGGCGGCGGAAACCAATTGGCAGAAGAATGGGCGGCAGAAAAATGCATATAAAATGACAGGCTCGTTGTTTGCGGATACCGATATGGGGACAGACACGTTGTTTACGGCGCGCGCCAAGCAGCCAGCCCCCTACCTCGCGCGCCATTCCGTGGCCGGTAGGGCATGCCGTCCCTGGCCCGACGGGGATAAGGTGACAGACACGTTGTTCTATAGGGTGACAGGCACGTTGTTGTGAATGGCACCCTGTTGCGTGGCATTGTAGTCGTTGCCATTGATATCCTGTTGCGGCTGGGTGGTCCTGTGGCATATTCAGTGTCGATTGCGTTTGCGGGCCGTTTGTGAAACAGGTCGGCATGGCTGATGCAGGCGCGAGCGGATGGCGCGGCCGTGTGCCCACCTGATCTTCCTGGGGGCAAAGAATGCAAGTCCTTGAGAAAATGCCGCGCAGCAGGCAGCATGTGGCTCAGTAGCCCAGGGCGTGAAAAAAGGCAAATCCGCCGGGCTTCTCGGCACCAGTGCGCGGCGCTGCTCAAGTGCGGCTGTAGTGAGAACGCGCCAAGATCGTGCCGGAGACTCGGCTCTGTATAAAAACCGTGCCAGTATCAGTATCAATCGTCGAAGACAACGATCAGTTACGCGCGACTCTGGCGCGAGTGATTAACCGCGCTGAAGGGTTTCGCTGCGCGAGTCAGCACGCATCCGCCGAGGAAGCGCTCAAGGAGCTTCCACAGATAGCGCCTGATGTTGTTCTCATGGACATCAACCTGCCCGGCATGAACGGCGTTGAATGTGTGCGTCAATTGAAGCCGCTGCTTCCCAAGACTCAGATTGTCATGTTGACGGTCTATGAAGACACCGAGAACATCTTCAATGCGCTGGCTGCGGGGGCCACGGGGTATTTGCTGAAGAGAACATCGAAGGACGAGCTGCTTGCGGCAATCCGCGAGGTCCAGGCCGGCGGGTCGCCGATGACCGCTCACATCGCGCGTAAAGTCGTTCAATCGTTCCAGCGCCCGGCGCCGGCCGCCGAGCCGACCGAGAACCTTTCCGAACGTGAACGCGAGGTGCTCGAGCTGCTGAGCCAGGGGTTCCTTTACAAGGAGATCGCCGACAAACTCGGCGTGGGTTACGAGACAGTCCACACTTACATCCGCCGCATATACGAAAAACTTCAGGTTCGGACCCGGACAGAAGCAGTGGCGCGATTTCTGAAAAAGTAGCATGTCGGGCGCTGCTGTTATGGCATGGCGACTTGGCTCTTGCGCGCTGCCGACCTTGAAATAGGCTGTTGGTTGTGTTTGGTCTGACAGATCGCCAATTCTTTCAAATCGCCGTCATGATCTACGGCGGCGGGCTCGTTTATGCCCTTGCGATCTTTCGACACGGCTTTCACAAAGCTGGCGTGACACTGCATGGAATACTCGGCGTTGCCCTTGTTTTCCACACGATTTCAATGGTTTTGCGCGGGCTTGCACTGGGGCGATGTCCGGTGACAAACCTTTACGAAGCAACTGCGTTCACGGCATGGACAATCGCGACCGCATGCGTCGGGCTTGGAATGGTGCCGCGGCTCCGTTTCCTCGCTGTCTTGGGAACGCCGATGTTGTTTGCTCTCGGCGTTTTCGCGCTGATGCCGCGCATGGACGTCCAGCCAACCGAGCCGCAGCTCGAACGCGGCATTATGAGTTTGCACATGTCGCTGACGTTGCTGGCCTACGGGGCGTTCGGCATGGCCGCGCTTCTATCGGCCATGTATCTTGCACAGGAACACGAGCTCAAGTTGCGCAAGTCAAGAGCTCTGACAGCCCGGCTTCCGGCATTGGAACAACTGGACATCACCAGCCCGCGATTGGTTGCGATCGGCCTTACATTGCTTTCGGCTGGACTGCTGATTGGGATGGCATGGCTCAAACGTCAGCAGGGCGTCTATCTCAAGGCCGATCCCAAGATACTCTGGGCGATCTTCGTTTGGATGTTGTACGCGCTTCTGATCGGCTTGAGGCGGCGGTACGGGCTCAGGGGCAGCCGGTTTGCGTGGCCGTCCGTTGCATGTTTTGCCTTCGTTATGTTGACCTTTTGGGGATTCAACCTTCTCTCCGACATTCACAATCCGCGCTAAACCAATGGCAATCGTCGTCGTCGGCATAAACCATCGCACCGCCCCGGTTGAAGTCCGGGAACGGCTCGCTTTTGCCGATGCAGACCTGCCGGAAGCGTTGCGCCGTCTCAAAGACCTCGGCGTCGCAGACGAAGCAGTCATTCTCTCGACGTGCAATCGGGTCGAAATCTACGCCGCAATAACGCGCCCCTTCATAGAAGCTGCCGCGCGCCTGCGCGAGTTCATCATTGAACGCGAGAGCTCCGTACCGACTGCGGCGGGCCAATTCTACACAATGTCTGAGCCGGACAGCGTGAAGCACCTTTTCAGAGTCGCGTCAGGTCTGGACTCGATGGTTGTTGGCGAGACCGAAGTATTTGGCCAGGTCAAACGCGCGTATGACGTCGCCCTTCGGCACGGGTCCACAGGCCGCGTTTTGAACCGGGCCTTTCAGCGCGCGTTCAATGTCGCAAAACAGATTCGTTCCCAAACAAACATCCAGCGCGGAAGCGTCTCGGTCGCCTCGGTTGCAGTTGATCTCACAGAACGGATTTTCAGCTCGTTGGGTGACAAAACTGCAATGGTCATTGGTGCAGGCGATACCGGCGAGAAAGCCGCCAAAGCGCTCCTGTCGCGCGGGGTTGGCCGTTTGCTCGTGACAAACCGATCCCCGGAACGTGCATTGGCCGTCGCCAATGCACTCGGCGGACAGGCAGTCCCGTACGGCGATTGGGAACGGGCCTTTGGCCGGATTGACATTGTCATCACCAGCACTTCGGCCCCGGACTACATTCTGCATCGATCACGCCTCGGCTCTCTCATGCGCGAGCGACAGTATCGGCCGCTGCTTTTGATCGACATGGGTGTCCCCCGCAACATCGATCCCGAAGTCGCGCTGATGGAAAATGTTTTCCTCTACAACATCGATGACCTCCAGGGAATCGCCAACGACGCCCTCCGCCAACGCCAAGAGGAAATCGCCAGGTGCGAAGCTCTGATCCTCGACAAACTCCGCGACCTGCTCTCTTCCCAGCCCGGCGTAGCCGGAACCAAAATCGCCTGACGGGCAACGCCTCCCGGCTCTTGCACCACCCGGACCTTCAATCACGCCGGGCTGGGCAATATGCCCTGTGACTCCGTCGCAAGGAAGAGCCCTGATCCCGATGGTTTCTCACGCGCTGCCACAAATGCAGTGGGCGTTGGTAGGCGCGAAGCGTTTGGAGTGCGGCAGCTTGCTGCCGCTTTGTCTTCATGCCCAAACACCGTGTCTGTCCCCATATCGGCACCCAAGGGCTTCATCCGCAGACTTTGGCAGCCGCGGACTGGACCAATGGGCAATTTGCGTACCAGACCGCAATCAGGGGGCAAAAGCCAAATAACGAGCCTGTCACTCTATGCAACTCACTCCCAAAGGCCGTGCCGTTGTGACCGCGTTACTGGCTGCCAGACAAGTATATGCAGGGAAACTGATCAAACTCGCAGCGCGAGAACCTTCGCGAATATGAATAATTCTTCAATATAACAATATGGCAGCCAGAGTACTTTGTTTCACTCCGGGTTGACGAGCTGGATTCCCAGGGCACATTCAGGCGATGAAATCAGCGATCGCCAAATTCATAATCACGATCATGAGCATTGCCACGTCAGTCACAGCAAGTTCAATCTACGATATACCGCTTAAAGACATTGACGGCAAGCAAGCCTCACTGGGTGATCACCGGGGTAAGGTTGTGCTTGTCGTCAACGTAGCTTCACAGTGCGGGTACACCCGGCAATACAAGCCATTGGAGGCATTGTATCGCAAATACAAAGACCAAGGTTTGGTTGTCGTCGGAATTCCCAGCAACGATTTCGGCGGCCAAGAACCGGGCTCGCATGAAGAAATCAAGCGGTTCTGCTCGTCAAAGTTCGACGTGACATTTCCCATTATGGCAAAGGTCGGGGTTCGTCCCGGGCCGGATCAGCATCCACTGTACGCGGCTTTGACTGCGAAAGACGCCCCGTTTCCCGGCGAGGTGAAATGGAATTTCACCAAGTTCCTTATCAATCGCAATGGGAAGGTGGTTGCGAGGTTCGAACCCGGCGACGAACCGGATTCGCCAAAGGTGATCAAAGCCGTTGAATCTGCTCTTGCGGCCAAGTAATTTGGCTGGGCTCTGCCTCAGGCCGACCGGGCATGCGGTCCAATAGCGGTTAATGGGCTCTTGCCGTTTTAGGTGGCGGTTTCGCGTCGCTATCTAGGAAATCTGACCGGCAGCCCCCGGAAACACCGAGAGCTGGAATCCGGTGAGATTTCTGGCCTTTCACTTGATGATTTCCACCTGGATATCCCGGAGTTCGCTGACGCCCAGTTCGATCAACGATGCATTTGCATAAAGCTGCAGATCGATCTTGGACGAGGGAGTATCCGCGAGGGCGCGTTGGCGTTCTATCTCGTGAATTGAGAGCACATCGAGCGCCACCGGATCTTTGCTGAAACGGAGCTGGCAAAGCGGCCTTGCGTAGTGGAGGAGCGCGCGTTCCTCGCCGTAATACTGCGCTACAAGGGCGTCTGTAATGCTGAGAACCAGCTTGTCGCCGACCTCCGGCAGAGCGCAGATATCGGGCACAGCCATCTGAAGCTGGCCAGGCGCATTGATGAACCGAATGGTGTTGTCCACACTGCCAAAGGCTAGACTGAACAGGTGGCCCGAAACACCCGCGTGGTTATGGTTGAGCAACGGCGCTATGCTGATCAGTTTTGTGATTTCCCGCGTGAGCAGCTTGGAAACAAACGACTTTCGCCCAATACCGGGCCTTTGTCCGCCGAATTCGTGGTCGCCCCAGACAAGTTGCCCAACCACCACGCTGTCGTAAAAATGTTCGCTGTCGTAGCCCGCATCCGCGCTGCCAGCAACGCGGACGCCGTACTTTTCAGCCAATTCGACAAATCCTGCAGCCTTGAGGTTCGAGTAATGTTTGTCCCAGATGATAATCTGCTTGGGTGGAAACCCCGCATCAACCAAGGATTCAACAGCCGCTTCGACCACGGCAGGCCGCGTGCCGCTGAGCGGACCGGGTGCGGAAACGACCTTGATTCCGACCACGTCCTGTGTGGAGACGATGGCGCGCCATGATTCGGCGACCGAGGCTTTGCCGGTCCAGTTTGTCAGCGCCCGATCGAACATTTGCCTAACGACATCAAGGCGTGGCACGAAAGCGCTGACTGCACCTTGGTCTTCAACTATCACGACGCGAGATTTTGAACGGCCAACTTCTGTTGGCGCTGTGCTTGGCTGCGCCGGAAATGAGTCCGCCGCCCGGGCAGACAACAACAATGTGAGCAGGACCGACACGCCGGCGGGCGCGAATCTAACAAAAAATGATTTTCGTGCGGGGAATGCACCCCCCGGCCAAATCATGTGGGACGGCACACCGGCTCCAACCGGGGCCTCCGCGGACTCGGTTGGCGAACGTGGCCGGACTGCCATGCAATTATCACTCGGGTGTTTGCACACAGGAATTCCGCGTTCCGGGGTTTCTTGACTCGCCGGGCCATCAATGATACCAAAGCCTGTCATGGCGGCCAATAAAAAGTATGAAAGCAACTTGGTTCCACCCTCGCCGGTGAGGGAGGTGGAAGAGCCGCTCAATGTGCGATTGCGCGGAGTAATCGCCAGACTGTCCCCGGTCAAATGCTCACTTGCGCTAATCGTCGCGCTGGCAACCCTTATTGTTGGTTGTAGCCCGCCCGGACGGCGCGAACTGCTTGCTGGCAAACGCCTCATCGAGCAAGGCCGGCCTCAAGAAGCGGTTGAACCACTCAAACGCGCCATGTCGCTTTTTGGCACAAATACGCTGGCTGCGGCACGCGCATGGAATTGGCTTGGACTGGCTTATCACCACGCGGGCCAGGCAAACGATGCTCTTCAGGCGTACCAAAACGCAATAAAATGCGACTTCAACCTCTTCCCTGCAAGGTACAATCTCGGCTGCCTTTTGCTCGAACACACAAATCTTGCTGGTGCCATCAATGAGTTCGTCACTTACACAAGCCACAGGCCAAATGATCCTTCGGGATGGCTGCAGCTAGGCACAGCGCAGTTACGCGCGCGGCTTTACGAACAGGCAGAGAAAAGTCTGCAGCGAGTAATCGATCTGAACGCTCCGGCAGCAGATTGCGCCGAGGCGATGAATCTGATCGGCATGTGCATGGCAGCCAAGCGGCGTCCCCAAGACGCCATCCGCGCATTCGAAGCCGCACTCAATTTTCAATCCGGGTACGCCCCAGCCATCCTGAATCATGCAATCGTCGCGCAAACGCAGCTCGGAAATCGCACGCTCGCAATCGAGAAGTATCGCAGTTATCTCAACGCGATCGGCGGGCCAACCAATAACCCCTCGGTGGCGGCCCTTGTGGCCCAGCTCGAAGCATCTCTGCAACCCCTTCCTCCGGCCACTAACCATGTTTCTCCGTCCTCCCTTACAAACCAGATTGTTCATGCCGCGCCGCAGCCAACGAACGGCGACGCCGCTGTCAAACCTCAATCGCCTGCCACAACACAAACGGTCGCAACAGTTCAACCGAGCAAACCCGCCCCTGTCAAAACCAACCTTGTCGCCGACCAGCAGGTAGTTGGTGAACCCCGAAAGGTTGCTTCAAAGCCGATACCCGACCGGACAAACGCAGTTGTCGTAGCAGCTGCTGATCAACCCGAGCCCCACCAGCCTGTTCCCCCGCGACAGCCCGAAACCAAAACAAACGCCGCCACTACCGAAGAGAAAGCCCAGCAGCCAGCCGTGCCTGTCGAGCTTGTGAAACTGGAAGACGAACTGCCTGTTAAACCTGCAACCACAATCGACCTGCCACAAAAACAATCCGGACCAACTCAACAAGTTGTTGCAGTTGCTCTCCCAGCGGCACCGGCCAACCCCGAACCTGTACAACCAGTTGTTGCAACCGCCTCCCAGCCAGACACAACCAAAGTTGCCCCGACCGAGGATGACGCCCCAACGAGGCGGTCCTGGGTCCAAAAGCTGAACCCGCTGAATCTTTTCAGGTCCGGTTCTAAAACACCGCCCGAGCAAGCCCGGACCACCCCGCTGCCCCCTGCTTCGGTCGCGTCGGCTTCGACAACGCAAGGCAGCAGGCAACCCGTGCCCGAAGGGACGCCGCCCGAACGTCCGCGTCCGAGCTTTCCGCGTTACGCGTATTTGTCGCCCCCAGTGCCGGCACCCGGAAACCGCGCGGCCGCAGAAACACACTACGCGGCGGGTTTGTCTGCCCAGAAATCAGGGAACACAGCCCAGGCGATACGCTCTTACCAAGAAGCGGTGGCTGCGGACCCATCGTATTTCGAGGCATACTACAACCTCGGTGTTGCTGCATATGACGCGCGCAACTGGCAGATTGCCCTCCAAGCTTGCGAAAATGCACTCGCACTCCGGCCAAACGACTTCGGAGCTCGCCTTAACTTTGCGTTGACATTGGAAAAAGCTGGCTACCCGGTGGATGCCGCAAAAGAGCTGGAAGCATTGCTGACACTTCACCCGAACAAACCCGAAGTCCACCTCGCCGCCGCAAACCTCTACGCGCAAGTCTTGGACGACAAATCAATGGCACGGGCTCATTACTCGCGTGTGCTGGAGCTTGACCCCCGACATCCCCAGGCGCCTGCGATTCGCCGGTGGCTGCTCGCAAACCGAAACCGGTAAAAGGGCAACCCATCACCGCAACCCTTGCGCGTGTTTCCAGTTGCGGTTTGTAATCCAGCCTTTGGGCCGATTAAAGGCAGTTCGAGCGTCTGTAGAGCCATATCACCATATTGAAAAGTCTTTTGCGTTCGCGAAGGTTTTCAAGCTGCGCGTTTGGTCAATTTCTCCGTATCTCCCTCTCTCGCCGCTATTGAGGCGGTCACACCAGCACGGTTTTTGGGAGTGCGTCGGAATATAGGGTGACAGGCTCGTTGTTTGGGTGTTCCCCCCGGATCGTGGCGGGGCGAGCAGATTGTCCCTTGTTCCAATCCGCGGTTGCGGAAGTCTGTGCAGGTACCCCTCGGCGCCGATATGGGGACAGACACATTGTTTGCGGCGTCATGCCGATCTGGTTCCAGACACGTAGTTTGGGCATAGAAACAAAGCGGCAGCAAGCTGCCGCACTCCAAGCGCTTCGTGCCTGCCACCGCCTACTGCATTCGCGGCAACGGGTGAGATACCATTGGGATCAGCGGCGAGATCGAATGGGGCCATATGGGGACAGACACGTTGTTGGCTCGGAGCGCCGCAGGTCGTCCCCCTTGGCGCAGGCGAAAAGCGGTGGGGTAACACAATCAGTACCAGAAAGCTTTCGGTTTTCCGCGTAAACGCGGAACTGTAACGGCGATGGGTTGCTCTGCACCTCGGGCGTTTGCTGTCAGGCAACTTTGGTTCCGGCTACGCCGGTCTGCGAAGTGTGAGGGCCGGGCGAAACCTCTCCGCATGGAATGCAGCCAGACGGAATCCAAAATGAAATGGCGGGAGCGGCGGGGCTCGAACCCGTAACCTCTGCCGTGACAGGGCAGCGCTCTAACCAATTGAGCTACGCCCCCGCAAACAGGACCGCAAACATAATCAATGAACCCGTTTCCGTCAACGGCTGTTTTGCAGGACGTAACGAAGCAAAACCCATAACGCAGCCGCGTCGCTGTGACCTTGCACAAACGCCCGTCCCGATTATGCTGTCGGTGTGCCTGCCAGGCGCAAAGAGTTAACCGGTTCAAATCGACACGGCAATACGCAAGCGGCGTTTGCCGATTCGCAACACAAACCGTTCGGCCAACCGCTTCGACCGGCTGTGTGCTGCACAACCCGTACGCAGAATGACGGCCGCAGCGATCGATCAACTCTTTCAGATGATCTCGAGGAGGCCGTTCGCCGGGCCATTCTCGAAAGCCGTCTGATCCCCAAAGGCGCGACCGTCGTTGTCGCTGCTTCCGGCGGACCGGACTCGATGGTTCTTCTTCGGCTATTGGCCGGGTTTGCACACGATCAACACTGGCGGTTGGTGGTGGCGCATTTCAATCACCTGCTCCGCGGACATGAAAGCGATTTGGACGAAGCCCTCGTTGCGTCTGAGGCGCACAGGCTGGGCCTTGTGTTTGAAAGAGGCGAAGGCGACGTCAAGAGCCACGCAAAACAACGAGGACTGTCAATTGAAATGGCCGCACGCGAATTGAGACACAGTTTTCTGGTTGACATTGCACGGCGTTATTCGGCGCGCTGTATTGCGTTGGGGCACCATGCCGACGACCAAATTGAAACCGTTATTCTGCGGATGTTACGCGGATGCGGCACCGAAGGGCTCCGCGGCATGAAACCATCGTCGCCTTCGGAAATCGACAAATCGGTTCTTTTGGTTCGCCCGCTGCTTGGCATCTCGCGCAAGGCCATTGAGAACTACACCGTCCAAGAAAGAATTCCGTTCAGGCGCGACTCGAGTAACGCCGCTACCGACATTGCGCGGAACTGGGTAAGGCAAAGGTTGTTGCCATTGCTTGAACGCCGCGGTTACCCGTCCGTGCGCGAGGCCATCCGGCGCATGGCAGACCTCGTCGGCGCAGAAGCCGATTTTGTCACTGATGCTGCACGGAAATTGCTCGTGCGATCGAGGCGGCCGCAGTTTGGCGCGTTGCATTGCGCCTTGCAACGACGGCTCATTCAACTCCAGTTGCGCGAACTCGGTGTTCCGGAGAGACACGACCTGATCGAGGCTTTGCGAAGTGCCGCAGAAAAGCCGGTGACAGCGCCTGGCGGAATCTGCTTGTGGCGGGACGCCGCCGGGCTCATTCACAGAAAAAGCCCTGTTGCACCCGGGTTCAATCCGTCTTCAGTCAGATTAGCACTTAACGGAACCACGGGGAAAGCAGTGTTTGACGGAGTGACGGTGCAATGGAGGATCACAACCAATCGAATTTCAAGGTCCGACATAAAGCGTGTTGTGGGCCGCGAATACTTTGACGCCGATAGCGTAGGATCAGAAGTGGTTTTGCGACACTGGCTGCCTGGCGACAGATTTCGGCCCATTGGCATGCACCAATCCTCAAAGCTCCAAGACATCTTCGTCAACGCCAGAGTACCGAGAACGGACCGTTACAACAAACTCGTGGCAGAATCACCCGGCCATGGAATTTTCTGGGTCGAAGACCTGCGCATCGGAGACAAGTTCAAGGTACGGCCTGACACCCGGCGCGTTCTTGAATGGCGGTGGACCAGAGTAACTCTCCAAACCAAATCTTGACTACTGGAATGAACTTTTCGGCAACGTGATTGAACCTGACACTCAATTGGCTCGCATATTGAATACCTGAAACGGCCTGCGAATCGGGTGTCTTCAGGACATTATGTTAAGAAGTCCTTCGCATTCGCGGAAACGCGACATGGGGACAGACACGTAGTTTGCGCATCCCAACCGGTCAACGTCCGAGCGCAGGGTTTGCGTGACAAAGACGGGTCGTAGGGTCGGCCACCGGGTTGATGGGGCCGGGGACGGTCACGCACCGGACAAATCTCGAGTGTGCCATGTGAAACCGGAGCCAGCATGTTACTCTTGGTTTCACAATAGAACGCCAGCAGCATCCTTAACCTCCGAAAGACTTGACCGAAACCAATCCAGAGTTGATGTTGGATCAATCAGAAGCGTTCTGATCTGTTCCGATGCGTATCAAAAGCTTCAAGATTGAGCCTGCGCGGAAGCGGCGATCTGGCCTGTCAGCTCCAGGTCCTGCGGCGCAGATTCCAACATCATGTTCCGCACCGCCATCAAGTAGAAACTGCGTGGCCATGGCAAATCTTCCTGTCGCTTCAAACCCTTGCTGTCAGGGGTTTCAGTCGCCGATCCCGACTTTTCGCCCTCCGTGGGAGACAAAGCCGCCACGGGGAGCGAGGCGCGACAGAGAGGCACTTGATACCAGCCTGCGCAATTCTCTCGGAGGGCCAGTCCCGCTGTGGGTACGTGGCGCTGCCTTCACACTGATCGAATTGTTGGTTGTGATTGCAATTATCGCAATTCTTGCCGGAATGCTTCTCCCCGCGTTGTCGAGGGCAAAACTCGAAGCCCAGTCCACCCAATGCAAGAGCAATGTGAAGCAAATCGGCATTGCAACTTTTATGTATGCTGATGACAACAACGACCAACTCCCTTTTGCATGGTGGTATTATGCTCCTTACGACAGTGCCGATTCGAACAATTTCCAAACCCTTTTGATTCCGTATGTTCTTCGTTACAAGTTTCAATCCGGCACTACGACTGAGAGCAGCGACTTTGCCAAGGTGGTGTTTCGGTGTCCTGCGCGCATGCTCGAGAATCATTGGCGGAGTTACAAGAACTACCCGGGATTCTCGAACCCATGGAAGATCAGCTATGCAATGAGCCAGTACACCCTCGCCGGTTTTCCACCCGATGTGACAAGCCCGAAAACGGGCAAGCTCACCACCGTCCCCAATCCGGCGCAGACTCTCGGTACAGTGGATGTCTCGTATGAATTGAACCATCCAGCGGTCATGTACCTTGGCAAAACATCCGAAGGCTTTTACGATATCGGGTACAAACACATGAGCAAACACCCAAGAGGCCGAGCCAATCTTGTCTATTTCGACGGACACGTCGGCGCATTCACTGCGAATCAAACAAACGGCATCTTTTTGGAGTGCAAAAAATGAGGAAAGCGGGCGGTAATCCCTGCAATCTGGAAGCGAAACCCGAATCCCCAATGCCAGCAAAGAAGAATCCCGCACAACAAAAACACAAGGAAGCCAAAGCCATCCGACCAAAATCTTTCAAAAGGAACACCAAAAGCGTGGTTGGGCCGGCGATCGGCATACTGCTCGCCATTGGTGCGACAATCGTTTTGGTGCTGCCCACCGGCCTCGACAGGCTAACGGCCAGAAGACCCTCGAAGCCCCCGGCACAAAATGCGTCGTCTGCCAACTCTCCCAGCCCGCAAACCGCGGAAAAGTCTGCCAAGGAAAAAGGTGCCGAGCTCATTAACAGGGGCAATGAACTGCTCCGCCAAAACAGGTATGACGAAGCTCTGCAAGTGTATGAAGAAGCCAGAACTTTGCTGACCGAGGACGAGGACGTCTATTACAATCTGGGCATCGTGCTAACGCGCCTTGGCCGCACCGAGGACGCCATAAAAGCTTATCAGCGCGCGTTGGAACTTTTCCCCGACTACGCCGAAGCGCACAATAATCTCGGAAATCTCCTG
>JAAYVR010000295.1 GCA_012517065.1 Verrucomicrobiota bacterium
AAACGCGTCGCATGACCGGTCATCGGGCTGATGGGGAATATGGGATATGGGGACAGGCACGCTGTTTTGTACGCTATGCCGATCTGGTTCCAGGCACACTGTTTGCGCACAAAAACAAAGCGGCAGCAAGCTGCCGCACTCCAAGCGCTTTGCGCCTGCCAACGCCCACTGCATCCGCGGCAGCGCGTGAGAAACCATAGGGATCAGGGCGATTTTCCCGGGGACGGAGTCGCAAGGCATATTTCCCAGCCCGGCGTGGTTGAAGGTCCAGCGGGGCATTAGCCGGGGGGGCATTGCTTGTCAGGCGGCTTTGGTTCCGGCTACGCCGACCTGGGAAATATGCGGGCTTGTTGCAGAAGAACCAGAGGTTGGCAAACAGATTTCCGGCAGAGAGATGTGTCGGTGAGACACGGGGTTTGCAGCGCCGTGAAATAGAGTGCCAAGCTTATGGTTCTTTCTCGTGTGGTTTGCCCGTCAGTCCAAGATGCCGTTCGATCGCAGCCACTCGTCTGAGCAGGTCGGGCAAACGGTCCATGGCAATCCACTGACGTTTCATTCTGGTGCTAGGACGCGCGGGTGCACCGGCCCAGTGTTCGCCGGGTGGGATGTGATTCATGACACCCGATTTTGCGGCGATGACTGCACCGTCGCCTATTCGCAAATGCCCTGCAATTCCCACCTGGCCGGCGATGGTGACGTTGTTGCCGATCCGTGTGCTGCCTGCTATCCCAACCTGGGAAATCAACAGACAGTTCTCGCCAATCACAACGTTGTGAGCGATCTGAACAAGGTTATCAATTTTCGTGCCTTTGCCGATTATGGTCGAGCCGAGCGCGCCGCGGTCAACGGTTACGTTTGCACCAATCTCGACATCGTCCTGAATTATGACGTCGCCGACCTGAGGCACTTTCAGGTGCGTTTTGCCATCGGGAACGTACCCGTACCCGTCCGATCCAATGACGGATCCAGCATGGATGCGGACCCGATTCCCAATTTTTGTGTGCGGATAAAGTGTGACCTGTGGAAATAAACGAACCTTTTCGCCCAGTTTGCATTCGTCTCCGACGAACACCATTGCGTCCAACACGCACCCGGGGCCAATCCGCACCCGTTCGCCGATAACACAGAACGGCCCGATGTACGCCGTGGAATCCACATCGGCGGTGGCCGCGATCACTGCCGTCGGGTGAGCGCCCGGCGCTACTGCGGGTTCCGGGAAGAACAGCGGCAGCACTTTGGCAAACGCCAGACGCGCATCGGACACCCGAATTAAGACTTTGGTTTTGGATGTGAAATCGCCGTCCACCAAGATTGCTGAGGCAGCGCTGTTATCGGCGCGAGCGAAGTAAGTGTGGTTTTCAGCAAAGGTCAGATCGCCGGTCTGGGCAGTGTCGGCAGGGGCAAAACCCGTCAGGACGATGTTGGGGTCGCCGATGACACGTCCTCCAAGGAACTGGGCGATCTCGATGGCAGTGAATGGCATTAACGGTGGGTTCTGGGGTGGGTTGGCGGTTGGTCCGACATTTCTGTCAAATGCCGCGCTCGGTTTCGATGACATTGCCCGGGCCAAGGACAATCACGCGCGGCTTCCAGTCTTTCGCTTCAGCGGCATCGACGGCGGCAAAGCTCATTATGGTTATCACATCGCCCGGCCGGCCCAATCTGGCAACTGCGCCATTCAGCACAATGTCACCCGAACCCTTAGCGCCGGGGATAACATACGTTTCCCATCGCGCGCCGTTGGCTGTATTGCCGCACAGAATGCGTTCGTAAGGGAGCAATCCGGCCTTTTCCATGAGGTCAGAGGCGATTGTGAGGCTGCCCTCATAATCGACATTCGCTCCGGTAACACGCGCGCGATGTATTTTTGATTTAAGCAAATACACTTGCATCACAAACCTTCCATCGGGGAAGTCTCAATGCGCCCAAGTATAAACCCGAATCGTCAACCTTCAATCAGGATTTGAGTGGGGAATTGGCTTATGTCCGCTTTGACGGTTGCTCATGTCGGCAATTCGCCTCCCAAACCAGGTCGAATCGCGGTCAAACAGTCTTTCGCGGTGGCCACAGTTACAATGGCAAGCAACAAGCACCCGGCTGCTGCAGCTTTAGCGCGCATTTTTCCCAGCCCGGCGTACTTGGAAACAAAGTCGCCTGAAGGGCAACGCCCCCGGCTCTTCCCCCCGGACCTTCAGCCACGCCGGGCTGGGCAAGATGCCATGCGACTCCTTCGCAAGGAAGAGCGCGCCGATTCCAATGGTTTCTCACGCGCTGCCGTCGATGCAGTGGGCGTTAGTAGGCGCGAAGCGTTTGGAGTGCGGCAGCTTGCTGCCGCTTTGGTTTCATGCACAAACAACGTGTCTGGAACCAGATCGGCATGATGCCGCAAACAACGTGTCTGTCCCCATGTCGCCGGGCTAGATCGCCAAGCTTCTTTTGGACCGAGGATCGCGGATCAACGCCAACGGTGCGGACGGTGCAACGCCTCTCGAGAACGCCGTATCTCATGGCCACGTCCAGATGGCGAGATTCCTTCTCGAGAATGGGGCTGAAGTCAATTCAGTCGGCCTCTACGGTCGCACGCCGCTTCACGTGGCCGCGTGGCGAGATGACATTGTCATGGGGAGATTACTGGTCGAGCGCGGTGCGAATCCGCGCATGGAATGCAACGGTCGCCCTGTCGAGGCGCGCTCGAAAGCTTTCCGCGCCTTGCTCGAGTAGTCCGCCGGGCTGCCAGATACGGTTCGCGTGCCCAGTGACGTTCCGCAGCCGGTGCACAGATACTCGAAGAGCTCGCCAGAGGGCAGGACGAGCAGCAAACGTTCGCGCACCGGGCGCGCAAAACGGCATTTCGGACAGTACAATTCACTGGCCGTGAAATCTCCAAATTGCTGTTTCATGTCCAACGCCGCCAAATGATGTTAGCAACACCCAAACCGTTCGCGTGCCACAGGCCCGGCCCTCAATCTTTGGCGTCCTTGTGCCGGACGATAATCTGGGAAATCTCGCCAAAACTGATGCTGACTTCTTTCCCGCCGCCTTCGTAAAGTTGCAAGAAAAACTCGTTGGACGAAATCCGGCTGATCCGCTTCCCGATGTATTCGTTCTTTGGCGTCCGTACGACAAAGACAAGGTCCTTTTCTGCTTCGCTTGGCACAACGCGGAAAAACCCTGGGAACTGGGTTTCGATGAAACGCCTGTTGAATGTGTATTCTCCGCGGCTGTACACCTTGGTCTCGGTTGGACCAGCCTTTTGCTGTTTTCCGGCAGTGGCCACACGCAAGCCCGATGCAGCCGGGACTGCAACCCGTTTGGATGTTGTGCCAGCCGCTTTTCCGGCAGGAGCACTCGGCAGCGCTTCCTGACCAGTTTCTGGCATAGGCATTTCGCCGCCTTCGACCGCTGCGGATGGAGAAACCATGAAAAGCAGCGGGCCAACCACGGGCAACAAAGCCGAGAGACCACAAACGACGCTAACAGGGCGTCCCTTGTAATGGGCGATCTCGTAACCCGCCAGGAGGTTGGCAAGGTACAATACTCCAAATATGCCGAGCCCGATCGGGGTAAAAAACGAACTGAACAACGATGTGCGGCCCACGGGCCTTGTCACCCGGGGCACTTCCCGAACAACGATGGTTTTTGGCTTCGGGCGCGGCGGCGCAGGGAGGTCGATGAACGGCTCGACCATTGGCGCCAGCTTCTGGTTTTGGGCCAGTTCGGCCAAAGCCTCCTGAGTGAACTTGCTGTACGGTATTCGTTTTGAAAACCCGCCGAGGATGCGAAAAACCACGCCGTAATCGTTGCCGTCGGCGACCTCGCCACTAATGGTGCTGCCATCAAGCAGCTTGAAGTCTTTCGCCCATGCCGTGATGGCACCGAAAACCAAAACTACAATCCACAAGCGTACCGAGTTGCGCATTTCACGATTTGGATAGCAGACAACGGCCTTTCAGTGAAGCAATTTTCTTCGCACCACAATATTTGCAAAGGACTTGGCAATGCATGTGGAGATTCCGATGGCACCGATGCAAACAGTGTTCACCAGAAAATCATTTCCGTTGGCCTGATGGCGAATCCAGGTTTTCGCCAGCGGGTTGGCTGTTGCGTTGTGCAACCGAATTGTTAACCTTGCGGCACGAGATGCGTTCAGAGCCAACGTTGTTTGCTCGGCAGGGACGCTCAAAACTGTCATACAAGAATGAAAACTTTCAGAACACTCGACGGCAACGAGGCGGTTTCCTACGTTGCATACCGTTGCAATGAAGTCATGGCGATCTACCCCATCACACCTTCTTCGCCCATGGGCGAGTGGTGTGATCAGTGGGCGTCCGAAGGAGTTCGCAATTTGTGGGGAACCATCCCGCAGGTGGTCGAGATGCAGAGCGAAGCCGGCGCCGCAGCCGCGGTCCACGGTTCTCTGCAGACCGGCGCGCTGACATGCACTTTCACCGCCTCGCAGGGGTTGTTGCTGAAAATCCCAAACATGTTCAAGATCGCTGGCGAACTGACCCCGACCGTCTTCCACATATCCGCCCGGACACTTGCGACACATGCATTGTCAATTTTTGGCGATCACAGCGACGTCATGGCCGCGCGCAGCACGGGATTTGCCATGATCAATTCAGCGTCGGTCCAGGAAGCGATGGACATGGCACTGATCGCTCAAGCCGCAACACTCGAAGCGCGCGTTCCGTTCATGCATTTCTTCGACGGATTCCGCACCTCGCACGAAGTTGCAAAGATTGAGATCATCCCTGACGACGTGATGCGCCAGATGATCAACGACGATCTTGTCATTGCGCATCGCCAGCGCGCGATGAACCCGGATCGCCCAGTCCTCCGCGGCACGGCACAGAACCCGGACGTTTTCTTCCAAGCCCGCGAAGCGTGCAATCCGTTCTATTTCCAGTGCGCGGACATCGTTCAAAAGGCGATGGACAAGTTTGCCGAACTGACGGGACGCAAGTACGAGGTTTTCCAATACGAAGGTGCTCCGGACGCAACAAGCGTTGTGGTTCTGATGGCGTCGGCCTGCGAAACCGCTCAGGAGACCGTCGAGTACCTGAACGCTCGTGGCGGCAAGTACGGCGTGATCAAAGTTCGCCTCTATCGTCCGTTCGATGTTCGCCGGTTCCTTGAAGCGCTGCCGCCGACTGTTAAGTACGTGTCGGTTCTGGACCGGACGAAGGAGCCCGGCTGCATTGGAGAACCGCTTTACCTTGACGTGATTGCAGCACTAAACGAGGGCATAGCCGCCGGTTACGGCAAACTGAAGACCATGCCATTGGTCCTCGGCGGACGTTACGGCCTTTCATCCAAAGAATTCACGCCCGCCATGGTCAAAGCCGTCTTCGACAACGCCGCGTCGCCAAAGCCAAAGAACCACTTCACCGTCGGCATCAACGACGACGTGACACGCTTGAGCCTCGATTATGATCCCGACTTCTCAACCGAGGGCGAGAATGTCGTGCGCGCAATGTTTTACGGACTGGGGTCGGACGGCACCGTCGGCGCCAACAAGAACTCGATCAAGATCATCGGCGAAAACACGGGGAATTTTGCCCAGGGGTACTTCGTGTACGACTCGAAGAAGGCCGGTGCGGTAACAGTGTCGCACCTGCGATTTGGCCCCACGCCGATCAGATCAACATACCTCGTTGACAAGGCTAATTTCGTTGCGTGCCATCAGCCTGTCTTCCTCGAACGCTATGACATGATCAGGCCGCTGGTGCCGGGTGGCACGTTCCTGCTCAACACGCCATACGGACCAGACGAGGTCTGGGACAAGCTGCCACGGCCGATGCAGTCACAAATGGTGGCCAAGAAGATCAAGTTCTACGTAATAGACGCCATCAAGGTCGCAAGGGCAACCGGCATGGGTACCCGAATCAATACCATCATGCAGACCTGCTTCTTCGCTCTTTCTGGCGTCCTCCCGCGCGAAGAGGCAATCGAGCAAATCAAGTACACAATCAAGAAGACTTATGGCCGCAAAGGCGAAGACGTCGTCCAGAAAAACATCGAGGCCGTCGAGCAAACCCTTGCGAATCTTTTCGAGGTGAAGGTGCCGGACAAGATCACCAGTGGATTCGATATTCCCGAACCGTTCTCCGGAAAAGCACCAGACCGTATCAAGGAAACCTTGGGCAAAATATACGCAGGCCTCGGCGATACGCTTCCGGTAAGCGCAATGCCATGCGACGGCACATTCCCAACCGCCACCAGCCAGTTCGAAAAGCGCAACATTGCGCTCGAAATTCCTGTCTGGGACGAGAAAACCTGCATCCAGTGCGGCAAGTGCGCCGTTGTATGCCCGCATGCTTCGATCCGCGTGAAAGTGTACGAACCAAGCTATCTCGACGGCGCACCTCCCACGTTCAAATCTGCCAACGCCCGCGCCCCGGAATGGAAGGGGATGAAGTTCACCGTCCAGGTTGCACCGGAAGATTGCACAGGCTGCACGCTCTGCGTTGATGTTTGTCCGGCCAAGAACAAGACCGAGGCCAAACTCAAGGCGATCAACATGCAGCCGCAAGCCCCCCTGCGTTTGCAGGAACGGACAAACTGGGAGTTCTTCCTGTCAATCCCGGACCTCGATCGCCGCAAGATCAAGGTCACACAGCTTCGTCAACAGCAGGTAATGCGGCCCCTCTTCGAGTTCTCCGGCGCGTGCGCCGGATGCGGCGAAACGCCGTACGTCAAACTTGTCACCCAGTTGTTCGGCGACCGGATGGTGATCGGCAACGCAACCGGGTGCAGCTCGATCTACGGCGGCAACCTGCCGACCACACCTTACTGTGTCGATCACAACGGCCGTGGGCCGACATGGAACAACTCGCTTTTCGAGGACGCAGCAGAGTTCGGCCTCGGATTCCGGGTTTCAATCGACAAACAGCGCGAGCTGGCTTGTGAGCTGCTCCAAAAACTCGCGCCAAAACTCGGGGACGATTTCGTCTCCGCAATTATCAACGCCGATCAAAAGGACGAAGCCGGCATCTACGAACAACGCCAGCGAGTAGCTGCCTTGAAACAAAAGCTTGCCGGTGACAGCTCACCGGAAGCAAAAATGCTGCTGTCCTTGGCCGATAATCTCGTCAAGCGAAGTGTTTGGATTTTTGGCGGAGACGGCTGGGCCTATGATATCGGTTACGGAGGTCTGGACCACGTTCTGGCAAGCGGCCGCGACATCAATGTTCTGGTGCTTGACACGGAAGTCTATTCCAACACCGGCGGTCAAATGTCCAAGTCAACCCCACGCGGCGCTGTCGCAAGGTTTGCTGCGGGCGGCAAGCCGCTTGGCAAGAAAGACCTCGGCATGATGGCCATGAGTTACGGCAACGTTTACGTCGCAAGCGTTGCCATGGGCGCAAAAGATGAGCACACGCTCCGTGCGTTTGTCGAAGCCGAGTCGTATCCCGGCCCGTCGATCATCATCGCATATTGCCACTGTATCGCCCACGGCATCGCTGTCGAATCCGGCGCAGGCGTTCGCCAGCAAAAAGCAGCCGTCGAGTCCGGGCAATGGCTCCTGTACCGATTCGATCCGCGGCGCGCCACGGCAGGCGAAAACCCGCTACAAATTGATTCCGCTCCGCCACGCATCAAAGTCCAAGAGTATCTCTTGTCCGAGAACAGATTCAAGATGCTCACAAGGATCAAACCCGATGACGCCCGTCGTTACTTCGAGCTCGCTCAGAAAGATGTCGAGCACAGATGGCAGTATTACAATTACATTGCCGCTCGAAAACCGGGCAATGGCGGGTCAGCCCCGGCACCCGACAAGAGCCAGCAACAGGCCGGTCAAGCTTGAACAGACGCTCAAACAGACAGAGCCAGTATTTGCAAATTAAACAGAGTCCCTAAAAGAAAGGAACCACCATGGACCTGAGCACGAAATACCTCGGACTTAACCTGCGAAGTCCGCTCGTTCCATCCGCTTCACCAATCACAGCAGAGCTCGACCAGCTCAAACGCGCCGAAGACGCCGGAGCGGGCGCCGTAGTCCTCCCGTCGGTGTTCGAGGAACAGATTCGCCGTGAAACAGACGAAATCGAACTGGCCCTCGAACAGGGCACGGAAAGCTTCGCCGAAGCGCTCTCATACTTCCCGCGCCCGGCCGAATTCCGCATCGGGCCCGAAGCCTATCTTGAACATATCCAGGCCGCCAAACGCGCTCTGAAAATACCAGTTATCGCAAGTCTCAACGGCGCGTCTCTGGGCGGCTGGACAGACTATGCCAAACAGATACAACAGGCGGGTGCCGACGCGCTCGAACTAAACATCTATTACATCCCGACCGATCCTGCGTTGAGCGCCCTGGACGTCGAGAACACCTACCTCGATATTCTCAAAGCCGTCAAAAGCGCCGTCTCAATCCCAGTGGCAGTCAAGCTCAGTCCTTTCTTCAGCAACATGGCAAACATGGCGCAGAAACTCGACCAGGCCGGCGCCGACGGACTCGTGCTGTTCAACCGATTCTATCAGCCTGACATCAACCTCGACACCCTCGAGATCGAGCATTCGCTCAACCTGAGCACTCCACAAGCGCGCCGGCTTCCGATGCGATGGATCGCGATCCTGTTCGGGCGCCTCAACGCTAGCCTTGCCGCAACCAGCGGCACTCACACCGCTACCGACGCGCTGAAGTTTCTCATGGTTGGCGCGGACGTCACCATGCTCTGTTCAGTGTTGCTGCAAAAGGGCGTTCGTTACATCGCTAAAATCGAAAAGGAAATGGTGAAGTGGCTGGCCGAACACGAATACGAATCAGTCGCTCAATTGAAAGGTTCGCTCAGCCAAAAGAAATGTCCCGACCCCAGCGCGTTCGAGCGCGCTCAATACATGCGCGTGATATCCACATGGAAATTCAACCCGGTCGGCAAATAACAAGAGCTGGTCGGTTCTCTCGTGCGTGAGTCGGTCGCGGCAGATTGTCAATGCTGCCGGGCCACATTCCCCATCGCGGCGAGCAACCAAACGCCGCCAGTAAAGCAGTCACCACGGTGCGACCTTTGGAAGTGAGTCGGATAAGGTGACAGGCTCATTGTTTGGGTTTTGCCCCACGGATTCAGGCGTGGTCCGCAAATTGCCCTTGTTCCAATCCGCGGTTGCCGAAGTCTGTGCAGGTACCCCTCGGATGCCGATATGGGGACAGGCACATTGTTTTCGGCGTTATGCCGATATGGTGCCGGGCACGTTCTCTGTGGTGTGCGCGGAGCGCCCGACCCGGCTGATGCAAGGTTTCATGAACGGCAGGAGGCGCTGTCGTTGGCACTCCGGAGCTGTGACAGACAGTTCTCGGGTTTCCGCGTAAACGCGGAACTCCGGCAGCGATGGGTTGCTCTGCGCTTTGAGCGAGGCCACGCCCGCGGCTGTTCGAGGCCCGCCTTTAGCTCGCATATTCCATACCCTTGGCAGGCTGCGAAACGGCTGTCTTCAAGCAACCAAGGAATATGCGGGCCCCGGAAATCTCACCGGAATGAAGCTTTGGGTGTCTTGGCTGGTCAAACGGTGAGATTTCCGGGTTAGGGATGGCGCGTCCTGCTCTCCACGAAAGCAGCCATAACGAATATCCTGCCTGTCATTTTGTCGCTTGTGTCTCGATTTCGGCTTGCGGGGAATGGGACCGCTTCCGCAAGACAGGTTAAGTTTGCACGAGGTACATGTGCCCACGCGCTTTGCCCGGCCCGGCCTCGAATCTCAGCACAGCTTTGTCAATGACCGCTGGCACTTCGCCAGCCGCGTGGCCGGGCTTGGCCCCTGCAAGCATGAGCCGACCGTGTTCCAAGCCGCCACGGATTGGCACAGCGACTTGACCCTCTCCCTGGACCCACAGCTCCATGACAGCCCCCCGCTGGACGCGGCGACTGGCAATCACAGGCGCCCATGCAATGAAGGGCAGATTCCGATCAGCAAAAGCATGCTCCTCCCCGTCCACAATTACTCTGTGGCAATTGTGACCGGCAAAGGCCGCAAGTTGTCCATTTTCATCCAGTCGCAATGCCATAATCAGGTTTCCACAGTACTCTATCGTGTGACCTGACAGCTTCAGGCCGCGTAAATCAAGTGTGTCCGGCGGAAGCGGATTCGCCTTAAGGATTTCAGCGTCCTGCTGCGCGTTACGATGAAATCCGCCCGGCCAGCTCTCGATGTGCCGTCGGTAGTGCGCAGCCACAGCCAGGGCGCCGTTCGGGAAACGAGTTGCAAGCCACGGACTTGTCCTTGACACCACAGACGGATCGTCGTCGCCTCCATAGGCGCCCAAACGCCGCAATACCTCGAACCACGCGCGCGTTTCGGAGCCCAACGAGGCCGCCTGGTCATCGCGCGGACGGAAGCCGAGGAACGTAACCGCCCCGCCGTTCTTCGCCGGTTTAAGAACACCGACTGTGCGCCCTCCGATTCGGGCCACGGTCTCAGCGGACGTTTCCGGCTCGACGGGGTACACGAGGTCAACCAGGAAATCCGTAAGAATTGTTTGTGGCTCGACGCCTCTCAACGCGCCATCGAACTCAACTTGCGCGCCTGCCACAACCAGTCCTTCGTGCGCAAACTGCAGTGCTTTGATTCCAAACAACCGTTGCCATTGTCCCAAAACGTCCGCGCCAGCCAGATCATACCGGGGCGGCGGTCCGGACCAAATCAGTTTGCCGCCCGACGCGACGAACTTTTCCATGAACTCGAGCAATCCGGGCGGCGGCAAAGGCTCAAACAACACCGCCAGGGTCCCGTATCGCCGTCCGATCAAATCCACCGCGCCATCAACAATGCGACCGTGTTCGAGCAGCTTTGAAGGCGTCACGTAGTTGCAATAACCGTACTGGACCATCCATGACCCGAACCGTTCCTCGACCGCCACCAGCGACGTCGGATACAACATCAGAACCGGAACTTCGCGATGTTGGTAATCAAAGACCGCCGCAAAAGCCGGGTCGGGCGAACATCCGAACGCGTTTTCGAGTGCCCGGTGCCGGCTGTGCACCTCCGCAGGCATGCCCCACGCAGCAGCGTAAGCGTTGGGCACTCTGTTCAGGCTGCCGGTTGAACACGCAAGCGCGAGCCCATAATAATTCCGATCCGACCAGCCGCCTTCTGCGTGGTCGTTGCCGCCGCCCGTCAGGAACTCGTTCCATTTGAAGTAATCGCTGCACGCACTGGCGGCTTGTTGAACTGTGTTGGACCACAGAAAATCGGGCGTGTACTCGTACTGTCTGGGCGGCATTGCCTGGTTTCGAACGTTCCAGAAATCTATTGTGGGGCTCTGCGCCCATGTCGCATGGGCGCGCGCTTCGAGTTCGTGGCCGTACAGCTTTTCTGCTGAGCGTTTGGCCTTGGCGAAAAGCTCGACCACAGTATTGTGCAACAGTTCGTAGTACCGTCTGCGGAGTAGGTAGGTCTGTTGAACATCCTCAGGTCTATCCCCGAGCACATGCTGGGCTGGGAGTTTCGCTTGCAGATCAGGGAGAAAACCGTGTTGACCATAAATGAAGTACACCAGCCAAGGATCAAAATCGGCATACCCCGGCCCGTATAACTCGGCGAATTTGGCCGCCATGTGCGGCGTCACGTACCGCAGCGCAAACTGTCCTTCTTCATGATGATCTGCATAACCCCAGTCCTGCTGAATGTGCATTTCATCCGCGTAAAGCCCGTTCAACGGCACGCCTGCAGCGTGGTAGCGTTTCACAAGGTCTTCAAGGAACGGAAAGGCGAACGGACTGAAATAGTCCATCTCCGGCACTGAATAGCTCACAAGTACCATGACGCGGTCTTTTGGGCCGACCTCGATGTCTCCACTCCCGCGAACTGTTAACCGCCGGTATTTCGCGTTCTTTGGTTCTGCGACTTCGACTTCGATTGGTTGGCGCAACTCGGAAATCTCGTTTGGCGGAACGACATAGAAACTGGTTCGTCCAATTCGCCGTTCCCTGAATGCAAAAACGCTAATATCCGTCCGTTGAAGTTCAATTGTCCCCTTGTTGTTCGTCCACCGAAGATGCTCCCAAAGCGAGACGGTGAACTTGCCAGTGTTGGGATCGCGCCATCCCTCCCGGAACTGGACCCAGCGGCCTGATTCGCCAGTTTGTTTCACATAGCCCGGCCCTATTTCCAACGGGCTGAGCAAACTCAGTTCCAGCCCGAGCCCGTACCGCTTCATAGTCTCGCTTATCTTCGCGATGCGTTGGATGTAAGCTTCGGTGTCGGGCGTGAGCTCCCGCGGTTTCCCTCCCTGGCCGGGTCGGTATTGCGACCAAAACTCGTCAAAAGCAAGGATCACAGTTCGCGCGCCTGCAGCCTGCTGTTGTTCGCAGATTCTGCGCAAAGTGGTTCGGTTGGGTGCGCTGCTAAGGCTCAGGTCAACTTCCTTGTCGGGATCAGTCAGGTCTTCGAGCTGCTGGTCGCTGACAATTATGATGCCGCCTTTGGGCAACTGAAACTGCCACGGCCCGGGAAACAAAACAACCGGCCCGTTTGGCGTTGCCTCAGCAGATTGACCAATTGCACGTTGTGCAAGCAAAGGCCCGCCAGTTAACACAACCCCGAGCCCTGAAAGCCGCTCCAGAAAACAACGCCGCGACAAACTCTGTGTCAAAATCGACATGCCCAGATTCAGACATGCCTCGCCATGCCAATCAACAATGATGATATACCGCATCACAAATCACATCCTTGCTTGCACCAGAGACGTGCTTCCAGTACCTTTGTCACGCTCCGAGAGGGCGGAGGTTCGCTCCCGGCTCCGGCCGGGGGAGGAAAGTCCGAACTCCACAGGGCACGATGCCGCATAACCCGCACCTCGAGTGCGGGATGCATGCGGGCGGCTCCACCGTGAGGTGCGCCGACGGATAGCGCCACAGAAAACATACCGCCGGTTGTCAATGGCAACTGGCAAGGGTGAAAAGGTGGGGTAAGAGCCCACCGCTCCAAGCGTAAGCGCGGAGGCACGGCAAGCCCCATCGGGAGCAAGGCCAAATAGGGGACCGACGGCGTGGCCCGCGCCGCGTGCCGGATCACACCGGCCGAGGTCCCGGGTAGGGCCGCAAAGACAAATGAACCTCTCCGTCGGCGCCATCGGCGCCGACGCAGACAGAATTCGGCTTACAGCCTTCTCGGAGCGCGATCTTGCACTGGTTGCAAAGGGGTGGCATCATAAGCCCTGCCATGGAGGTTATGCACACCGCCACAGATGTGAACAACCGCAGTCTTGTTCGAATCGCCGTCGATGACCGTGAAAGTCGTTCGCAGGTAATCGAAAGCTTGAGACTCCAGCCGTATGTCCAACTTGAAGTGCGACGGCTGTCAGTTGGCGATTACGAGGTTGGAACCGAGTGGGTGTTTGAGCGAAAAACAATTCACGACTTTGCAGCTTCACTTGCAGACGGACGCCTCTTTCACCAGGTCTCACGCCTTGCACGTTGTCCCAACGGGTCGGCTCTCATCCTCGAAGGTCCGGACCAAGATCGCGCAGAAACAGGCATCTCGCCCGAGGCATGGCAAGGAACGCTCATTTCCATCGGCCTCGCATTTCGGCTGCCTGTCATCCGCAGTGCGGACCCGGAAGAAACGGCGCGACTGTTGATCTACGCGGCAAATCAGGTTGGGCGCAGACGCGACGCTGTGTTTGTCACGGCAGGTCGCCGGGCCCGAACACTGGAACGGCAACGCATTCGGATGTTGACAGCATTGCCGCAGATCGGACCGCACCGCGCGCGCCTCCTATTGAATCATTTCGGTAGCATCGCAGCCGTGGTGCAAGCAGCCCGTGAAGAGTTGATGGAAGTCCGCGGAATAGGAGAACACATAGCACGCGAAATCCGGGCTTTCGTGGCCGGAGACGGGGTTTCGTCATCGGATTCTGCAACCACGCCGCAGATGCAAGATGACGGACCCGAATAGAGTGCGAGAACCTAATCGAGGTTCCTTTTCAGACCGACCAGACTTGCAGTAGCAGAATCCACAACGGGCGCTTGCGACTCTCAGTGCTTGTTCGCGCGCTATGCAGCGCTTGGACAATTTGTGGCTTTGAGGGCCCTTGTCCTGGGAATTTTCGCGGGAGCCGGATCGTGATGGTGACACACTACCGCGACATTGCCCTACTTCACCACGACGTCTTGCCAACACCTTGGCCCCGTTTGACTCCCGGAGCGTGTTGTGCGATTTTACCCCCAAATAGAGGGACAGACACGATATTTGGGCGCCCCGGGTTCCGACCCGGACCCGCCCAACCAGTCGGCCAATGGGAGGCACGGCTGCGCGCCTGTCGCTCTGTTGCAAGGAGAACAACAATACAAATCAAGGAGGTTGTAATGAGACTGCCCAGAATCAAACTTCAGGGTAAAACCGTGGTCTATCACTGCATG
>JAAYVR010000296.1 GCA_012517065.1 Verrucomicrobiota bacterium
CAACGTTCAACTCGCAACGTTCAACTCGCAACGTTCAACTCGCAACGTTCAACTCGCAACGTTCAACTCGCAACGTTCAACTCGCAACGTTCAACTCGCAACGTTCAACTCGCAACGTTCAACTGGGCCGCGGGCTTGCCAACCGAGCGGCGTTGTCACCCCGCGGCCGCCAGAGTCCAGCCTTCAGGCGGCTTTGAATGGAGTGCCTGTCACCTGGGCCGCTGGCCCAGGCTGGTACGGGGCCGGGCCTTCGGCCCTCGAGTTACTGGTCCACGAACACCAACGGTCTGGAACACAGTCGGGGACGTTCATGGCTGAAACAATCACTTACGCTGCTATGGACAATGCGGTTATTTTGGTCGGTGATCGAAGCGCCAACGGCGCGGTCCATACCAGCGTAAGGTGAAGCCCCATCTCATCTCTCCCGCTTGTTGACTGCAAAAAAGATTGTCTCCCGCATCAAGCGGTGTAGCTTTTCCACAGCCGCAATGTTAACGAGCAAGTTTTCAGAGCTTGGGTTCCCCGGGCGACTGATCGCCGTCGAGGGCATCGACGGGTCAGGCAAGTCCACGCAGGTCTATTTGCTGCGGCGCTGGCTCGAACAGCAAAACCTGAAGGTTTTCCTCAGCGAATGGAACTCATCCGAGTTGGTCAAAAGCGCAACCAGCAAGGGGAAAAAGACACATCTTCTCACTCCCACAACATTCAGTCTCATCCACGCCACGGATTTCGCCGACCGTTACGAGAGACAGTTGGTTCCCTTGTTGCGCGCCGGGTATATCGTGCTCTGCGACCGTTATATCTACACCGCCTTTGCAAGGGATGTGGTGCGGGGATGTCCGCCCGATTGGGTTCGGCGCCTCTACGGCTTTGCAGCACAGCCGGATTTGACCTTCTTTTTCAAGGCGCGGTTGGAAACGTCTTTGCAGCGGATTCTGGACGGCCGTCAGCAACCCAAGTACTTCGAGGCAGGCATGGACCTCGGACTCTCGCCAGACCCGGTCGAGAGCTTCCGCATTTTTCAGGGCCGGCTGCTCGAGCAATACCTTGCCATGAGCACTGCTTACGGGTTCTACGTCATTGACGCCGACCTGCCAGTTGAAGCGCAGCAGACATTGGTGCGCAAAGTGGTGGCCGATCGTATTGATCTTTCCAAATTCCACACATCCAAACGCTGAATCAATGGGCAACGCATCCAGCAAACAACGTCAGCCACGGTCACGCCCCGGAGTTGTCCCGACGGTCATCGTTCCAACAACCACACCGAAACGGTTTTACGGCCATGGCATCCCCGGCGTGGATGTATCAAAACTCTCCGGCAAACTGATTGTGTTGGAAGGCGCCGACGGGTCCGGAAGGTCAACACAAATCTCGCGCCTTGTCACCTGGCTCGAAGGCCGGGGACACGCCACTGTCCAGGTCGGCCTCAAGCGTTCCACTCTCGTCAGTGAAGAGCTCGCCAAAGCGCAGCAGGGCAACGTCCTCAGCCGAACCACGTTCAGCTTGTTTTACGCCACCGACTTTGCCGACCAGTTGGAGAACGTGATCATCCCAGCCCTCAAAGCTGGATTCATGGTTCTCGCTGACCGATACATATACACCCTAATGGTGCGAGACCTTGTGCGCGGTCTCGACGAAGAATGGGTTCGCAACCTCTACAGCATCGCGCTTGTCCCGGACGCAGTTTTCTACCTTCAGGTCTCACCGGAAGAACTCATTCAGCGCACTTTTGCCAAGAGCCTTGCCCTTGATTATTGGGAAAGCGGAATGGACCTCGGCCTTTCCCAGGACATGTTTGACAGCTTTGTGAAATACCAGAAACGCGTGATCGAGCAGTTCCAACGCTTGCAGAGCATTTATGGATTCACGATCGTTGACGGAAATCGGCCGATCGAAGTGGTTAACCGCGAGCTGCGCCGCCAAATCGATCTTGTCCTTGCGGGCAAGTCAGCCATGGATTGATCGCTGATTATCCACAATGACAGTGGCGAGTCTTATGGCAGAATCAAACAAGGATTATCTCGTCGGTGTTGACCTCGGAGGAACCAAGATCCTCGCTGGCGTCTTCGATCAAAAGCTCAACTGCCTCGGCAGCGCCAAACTCAGCACCAAAGCCGGGCGCGGCCCTGACGCCGTCATCGAACGAGTAGCCCGCTGCGTCAAAGATGCAATTGACGAATGTGACCTGCAGATGAAACAAGTCATTGGTGTGGGCGTGGGCGCGCCGGGAGCTTCTGATCCCGTTGCGGGACGTGTCATTTTCGCGCCGAACCTTGACTGGCGGGATGTTCCGCTCAAGAAGGAATTGGAAAAACAGCTCGGCGTGCCCGTGTTTATCGAGAACGACTGCAACATCCAGGCACTGGGTGTCCATGCCAAGGAGTTCAAAGGCAAACCCAGCCATTTGGTTGGCATTTTCATTGGCACGGGAATCGGCGCGGGCCTTATACTGGACGGCAAACTTTATTCGGGTTTCAACCGGACCGCCGGTGAAATCGGTCACATGGTACTCGAAGTTGGCGGGCCAAGATGCAACTGCGGAAACCGAGGCTGCTTCGAGGCCCTTGCCAGCCGCACTGCAATCTTCAAACGCATACAAAGCGCCGTTAAAGACGGACAAAAGACTATCATCACAGAAATCCTCGAAGGCGACCTGAAAGATATGCGGAGCGGTGATCTCCGCAAAGCCATTCGCCGCGGCGACAAGTTCGTGGAAAAGATCGTTGAGGAAGCCGCTGAATACACGGGCATCGCCGTCGCTAATGTGATCAACCTGCTCAATCCCGAAGTCGTCGTTCTCGGCGGCGGCGTGATAGACGCCCTCGAAGATGAAATGCTCGCGATCATTGTTGAAACCGCCCATGACAACGCCATGCCCGGCACTGACAAGGGAATCGAGATTGTAGCATCCAAACTGGGCGACGAAGCCGGGATTACCGGCGGTGCAGTTCTGGCCAAGCAAAACCTCGGTTGATGACAAGCCCACGCACCCCGCATCGCCGAGCAGTCATCGACGTTGGCACCAACTCGGTCAAATTGCTGGTCGCCGATGTCACACTCGATTCTGTCGAACCGATCTGTGAGTTCGCGTCTCAAACAAGGTTGGGGAGCCAGTTGTATTCGGGCATGACACTCTCCGACTCAGCAATCACACGAACCGCCAAAGCGGTTACAGCGTTTGCTTCAAAAGCCCGCGAACTCGGCGCAAGCGAAGTCCGCGTAATCGCGACCAGCGCCGCGCGCGAAGCATCTAATGCTGATGCACTGGCCGCAGCCATCCGAGATTCTGCCGGCCTCGAAATCGCAATTCTCGAAGGCGACACAGAAGCGGAGCTGGCGTTTTACGGTGTCGCGACCGACCCCAAGCTCGAGGGGAAACCACTGATCGTCATCGATGTGGGTGGTGGCAGCACACAAGTGACTTTGGGATACGCGACCACAGTTATCTTCACCAAGAGCCTCCAGTTGGGTGCTGTGCGTTTGCTTGAAACCCTCAACCCGCCCGATCCTCCCGCACAGGCAGACCTCGATCGCTGCCGCAGCATGATACGCTCCGTCCTGAGCAATGGATTGAAAAGAGAATTGAGCAAGGCACTAGCCCGATTCCCCGCCAATCCAGAATCATTCGCCAGTGGCGGCACTGCTTCGGTGCTCGCGGCAATGCATCTCGGACTTACCAGCTTCGACCGCAGTAAGATCGAGTCGGTCGCGTTTTCGTCAGCCGACCTGGCACAATGGGTCGAGCGCCTGTGGAAGCTGCCGGTAAAAGACCGCCGTCTGATTAGCGGTCTTCCTCCCGAACGCGCAGACGTCATAATCACAGGCGTGGCAATACTGGCCGGTGCCGCCGAGTTCTTTGGCATCAACAAGCTCCGGGTGAGCACTCGCGGTTTGCGCTTCGGCGCTCTCGTGCGCTGAGACAATCCTGTAACGTTGCGCGATGTGTCAATCGATGAGAGGGCTGTCGTTCTTTGGATTCTGTGGTAGCCTGGTATAGCCTGTGGTTTCCCACCGGCTCCCCCACGGACCCGTGCGAGCAGTCTTCCGCTGCCTACCGGCAGGCAGGCGCACACGGTTCTTCCAGTTACGGCTACGTGGTGCCCGTTATCCACCGGTTTTGCCTGAACACGATTTCTGACCGCTGTGTGTCCATCGTGTTTCCTGACGACGGTCCCGTAACCGTGTCGGTCCCGTTCCTGCTCCCCGGCTCCGGCTGGCCCTGTTCGGCAGCTTTCTATTAAGAAATCCAGACATGGGGACAGGCACGTAGTTTGCGGATCCCCAGCCAGTCAAAGATCGGGCGACGGATTTGCGTGATTGAAGCAGGTGTAGGATCGGTCGTCGGGTTGATGCGGCCGGGGACGGCCGCGCTCCCGGGGTCGTTGCCTTTTCCAGCGCGTGCAGGAGCGCGGGCATTCTTGCCCGCCCCCAGCCGGTCAAAGATCGGGCGACGGGTTTGCGTGATTGAAACAGGTGCACGATCGGTCGTCGGATTGATGCGGCCGGGGACGGCCGCGCTCCCGGGGCCGTTGCTTTTTCCAGCGCGTGCAGGAGCGCAGCATTCTTGCCCGCACCCAACCGGTCAACCTTCTGGCGCACGAGTCCTTTTCTGCGATGGCGCATGCCGGAAAAACGGCGAAGCAAAAGAATCCTTCGGTACTTGAGCTTCTTTGGAGAATATGATTGGCTCTGGGCGCAAAGGACATTGGCGGGTATGTCGAACGACGGGAATCGCGGACATGGGTTTGTTACAACGCCGTGGTCTTTGGTAATTGCGGCGGGAAGCCTGGATGAAGAGGCAGGACGCAAGGCGCTCGGCGAGCTCGTTCGCTTGTACAAGCCTGCATTGACTTTCTATCTGCGGAAGAAATTCTGCGGTGACGATGAACACCTTGCCGATGAGCTGTTCAGCGCGTTCGTCGAAAAGATTCTCGTTGGAAAAGAGCTCGTCGGAAAAGCGCACCCGCGGCAGGGGCATCAATTCAGACAATTCATTATGACGGCTCTGCACCGGTTTGCGATCACGGAGCTTCGCCGGTTGCAGACCCTGAAACGGCAGCCGCCCGAAGGAATCGAATCTTTGGAGCGGCTTTTGGAATATGACGGAGCGGAATTGGCCATCATAGGGCCGGCGGATTTCGATGTGGCATGGGCACGGAACGTGGTCGCCGAAGCGCTGCGCCGAATGGAAGATGATTGTCTGAAGAGCGGAAGGGCGGAAGTTTGGGGTGTGTTCGAGCATCGGCTGAGGGCGCCGATTCTCGACGGCGTGCCTCCAATGCCGTACGCACAATTGATCCAGCGTTTTGGATTCGAGTCGCCCGCACAGGCGTACAATGTGCTTGGAGTTGCAAAGCGCAAGTTCGAGCAGCACTTGCGCGAGGTCATTTCGGGGTATGTTGCGGATTGGAATTCAGTGGACGCTGAACTGCGGGAGTTGCAGGTGATTTTGGCTCATGCGACGAACGCAAGCCAGTAGGTCGGCGGGCCGATCTTGCAGAGCGGGACGACTGCGAATGATTGGAGTGAACCACGGTTAACAGTTATGAGCGAGCCTATGACGTCAAGCGTGTACAAGGCGGATACCGCCAAACTGGCGCAGTTGATAGCATCGGTGAATGGCAAGGAAGGTTGTTGGGGACCCGAAGAGCTTGGGGATGTCCTGCGCCATCAACTGGCGGCGCCGTTGGAGGTCGGAGGCGTGAGCACTGTTGCCCAGATGGTTTCGATTTCGCCGGAGGATGAGCGTGCCATAAGTGAGATCAAAAACCTTGCTGATCTTTTCGGTCATCCGCGGCCCCCGTTGGCGCTGCTGGAACTGGCAAAGGAGTTCGCGAAATCGAACCGCGAATGTCCGCACGGTCCACTGCCTTCAGAAGTGGCAGCAGTCATTTACTTCGCTGCTATTGTCACGGCGCTTCTGCGGTGCGGAAAGCGGATCACGAGTTTGGACGACAAATCGATCCTCGCCGGTTTGGACTGGGCCGTTGGTCAACAGTGGATTGGTGTTCAAATGCGCGAATTGTTCGCCGAAGGCCATCGATTGCTGGCACCTTAAATAGGTTCAACTTCGCAGATTTTGCCGACCGGCTCGTCTCGGTTTGGCGATGAGGAATTGGGCCTGATTTTATGCATCGTTTTTCATTTTGGGTCGCACGCTTTGAGCTGATTCTAATTTGTTGTCTGACCATCACTCCTTTGTGTGGGCGCGCAGTGACGGTGAGGAGTGACGAATTGGCGGAAAGCCGGGCCTGGGCAGAAACAAAACTGAAGGCCGGTTCTCCGCCGTTCTCGTTCGTTTACGGCGGGCGGCCTTCGCAAGAGCTGCTGAGCGGCTGGCTGTTCAAACAAAGCGCAAGGAAGTATCAACCGAGCGCAGCGGAGTCGCACGCTCGGGGTCAAAACCTGACCGAGCACATGCTGTCGTGGACAGACCCTGGCACGGGGCTCGAGGTGCGATGTGTAGGCATCGAGTACCACGATTTCCCAACCGTTGAATGGACGCTTTTCTTCAAGAACACGGGCACTAATGACACGCCAATCATCGAGAATATTTGCGCGCTGGATATTCGAGTGCAGCGCGGGGACACAGGTGAGTTCCTATTGCATCATAATCGCGGTTCGCCAGCCGACGGAAATGACTATGGACCGCTGGAAACTCCACTTCCGCCCGGCAAGAGTCACAAGCTAAGCGCGAAGGGTGGGCGCCCGACAAACAGCGATTGGTCGTACTTCAACATCGAATGGCCGGGTGAAGGAGTGATCATCTCGGTGGGTTGGCCGGGGCAGTGGGCGGCCGAATTCGTTCGCGATCAAGGGCGCGGACTCGACATTCGTGCCGGGCAGGAACTGACCCGGTTTAAGCTGCTGCCGGGCGAAGAAGTCCGAAGCCCGCTGATTGTGCTCCAATTCTGGAAGGGTGATTGGATTCGATCACAGAATATCTGGCGGCGTTGGATGATGGTTCATTCGATGCCGAAGCCAGGCGGTTCGTTGCCACCGCCGCAGTTCGTCGCTTCCAGTTCGAGGCAATACAATGAAATGATCGACGCAAACGAGACGAACCAGATCATGTTCATCAACCGATACATTGAAGAAGGGCTGAAGCTCGACTACTGGTGGATGGACGCAGGCTGGTACCAGCACCACGGCGGCGGTTGGCCGCGTGTTGGGACGTGGCTGGTGGACTCGAACAGGTTCCCGCACGGGTTGCGCGCGATTTCAGATCATGCTCACCGCAACGGCATCAAGATTCTTGTCTGGTTCGAACCCGAGCGTGTGACACCGGGGACATGGCTGGCCCAAAACCATCCCGAGTGGGTGCTTGGGGGGACGAACGGCGGATTGCTCAACCTTGGCAACGACGCCGCGCGTCAATGGTTGATCGAGCATGTGGATCAATTGTTGGTTGAGCAAGGGATTGATCTCTACCGTCAGGATTTCAACATGGACCCGCTGGACTACTGGCGGAAGAATGACGCTCCTGACCGCCAGGGCATCACCGAAATCAAGCATGTCACGGGCTATCTTGCTTACTGGGACGAACTGCGCCGGCGGCATCCGAACATGCTGATCGACTCATGCGCTTCTGGTGGACGGCGCAATGACCTCGAGACGATGCGCCGGGCAGTGCCGTTGTGGCGGAGCGATTACGCATACGAACCAATCGGACATCAGTGCATGACGTACGGGGTATCGTTGTGGCTGCCCTATTATGGCACAGGTACCGTGGCCGCACGCAATGTCGGCTATTACGGCAGCGGTAAAACACCCGTCGAACCATACGCGTTCTGGAGCAATGTCACTCCGAGCCTCGGCTTCGGAATCGATATTCGCATACCCGACCTCGATTATCCGGCCCTGCGCCGCCTTGTCGGTCAGTGGCGCCAGATGGCTCCGAACTTTTACGGTGATTATTACCCGCTCACGAGCTGGAGCCGTGACAATTCGTCGTGGATCGCATGGCAATTCGACCGCCCTGAAGTTGGACAGGGAATGGTCCAGGCTTTTCGCCGTGAGAATAGCGTGTACGAGTCTGCAAGATTCAAACTGCGGGGTCTGGACCCTGAAGGTCGTTACAAAGTCAGTAATCTCAACGAACCTGGTTTGGTGACAGAGTTTTCCGGGCGTGATCTCTGCGAACAGGGAATTCCTGTTACCATCGAGGAACGGCCCGGGGCCGTCGTTTTGGTTTACGAGCATGCGAGGTAAGTTGCGTCATCCTTCGGTTGGCAAAACAGCGACCCGGTTGAACGTTGTGAATTGAACGTTGGACGTTGAGAGTTTTCATAGGTTTATCAGCATGGTCATCTTTTTGAGAACGCTCAACGTGCAACGTTCAGAGGTATTACTGCTCGATGAATGCTCATTTCAAAGCCGCCTAAAGGAGGGACCCTGACGCGCCGCGGACGTGGCATTACCTAATGCGCGGAGCAGCCGATCGCCCTTAGAGTTCTGCGTTTACGCGGAACACCGCTTTACCTTCCACAACGCAAGGGTCCCGCAGCGCGCTGGAGCAGGCAACGGCTTCGGGAGCGCGGCCGTCCCCGGCCGCATCAACCCGACACCCGATCCTGCACCGGTTCTAATCACGCAAACCCGTCGCCCGATCTTTGACCGGCTGGGGGCGGCGAAGAATCGCCGCGCTCCTGCACGCGCTGGAGCAGGCAACGGCGTCGGGAGCGCGGCCGTCCCCGGCCGCATCAATCCGACGACCGATCGTACGGCCCGTTTCGATCACGCAAACCCGGCAGCCGGGCATTCACGAGAACCTCAAGTCCACCTGCCCGGTATGAATCTGGCCTTTGGCCCTATAATCACGGCCATGCTTCACATGTTCCTGCACAGATATGGTGTGAAATACGGTCAAGCCAATGTGTGGGATTGAATATTCGACGACGAGTTCGGATTGATTGGAGACCAGTGGCCCGACCAGCCACCAAAGCGCCAACGGCGCGGTCTCATACCAGCGTGGGGCGCAGCCCCACGAAGAGCCCCCACATTCCCTTCCACCATCCAAGGGCTGAAAGCCCGCTCTATTGCATTCCCTTCCGCGTGTTTCGCGTTCTTTCGCGGTTGAAACCTACCTGGGGCGCTGCCCAAGCCCGGGAATCGCACCGCCTGAGTAGACCAAGACACCCAAAGCTTCATTCCGGTGCGATTACCGGGCCAGGCTGGTATGAATCGGGCCTTCGGCCCTTATCAACTCGTGCGGACCACCAGTGGTGACTACGTCGAGACACTTGTTAGTGTCCCGGTCCCGGGTCTTTGGTCTTTGGTCTTTGGTCTGTGGTCTCCCTCGCCCGCGCTCCTGCACGCGCTCGAAAAGGCAACGGCGTCGGGAGCGCGGCCGTCCCCGGCCGCATCAATCCGACGACCGATCGTACGGCCCGTTTCGATCACGCAAACCCGGCAG
>JAAYVR010000297.1 GCA_012517065.1 Verrucomicrobiota bacterium
CGACCGAGGCGCTGATCGCCCCGATCGGGATGGAATGCGTCCGCAATCCACGGGCGGCGGAGCGCTCGGGTTGCACTCCTGCAGAGCCCTATCCTCTCTACCGCGCCAGGAGTATAACCCCGGGATAAGAATTGCCGGGCAGGGCAGCACACATCAGCAACTCAGGGTGACAAATTTAAATCAGGACTTGACCTTGCCAACCGAGTTGCGTTGCCCCCCTCGGCTGCCAGAGTCCCGCCTTTAGGCGGAACAGTTTCATGAACCTGACCATTAGCACTGTTCAGTGAACTGCCTGTGTTCCGCGTAAACGCGGAACTCTGACGGCGATGGGTTGTCCCGCACATCGGGCAATGCTGCGCCCACGGCCGTCAGAGTCCCGCCTTTAGGCGGAACACCTTCATGAAAGCAAACACGACTCCCCGTAGCTGTCCAGCTCCCCGGAACAACTCGGCGGGAAACTTTTCTTTGAACATAGAATCCCCCAGACTACCCCGCAAAACACGTCAAGCACGCCGAAAGCTCAAACTCTTCCCCCTATCTTTCTGCCAAGAATGTTTCTGCCGCCCATTTTTCTGCTGCCCGAATTTCTGCCACGCTATTTGGCTGCCCCAACCCCGCATTGGATCCAGCGCGTGGGCGTCAATATAAAGTCCACCTTCATGTCATGCCCCGACACGGGTATCGACTCCACCACCTGCCAATCCATGGCCACGCCACATTTTTTGCCCCTGACACCGGCAAGTATCCGATCGTAGTACCCTTTCCCCCGACCCAACCTTGCACCCGTTGCATCGAACCCGAGCCCGGGAACCAGCACCAGATCGAACTCAGCCAAGAGCACAGCCGGACATTGCGGTCCTGGTTCCATGATCCCCTTGAATCCGGGGATCAAATCCACCTTTGTGTCAACGACCATGGCCGCTTCGTACATGTCCTGCTGAGCATTGAACCTTGGCAATGCCACGACCCGATCCGAGTTCAGCGCGTCGGCAATCAGCGGCTGGATATCCAGTTCGTCAGCGCGCGGGGCAAACAACATCACCTTGCGCGCTTGCGCCCATTCAGGTCGGCTGCGCATCAATTCGACCGCCATCGCCGATAACTCGGCCCGATCGCGATCATCAACCGTCTTCCATCTGGACCGCAACGCGCGTCGGAGCTCGCTCTTCCTCGCTTGAATGTCTGTCATGACTTGCTGTTTGGCGCGGGTGGCTGGGGCTGCTGCCCTCCCTGTTTTGCGCGGTCGAGTTCGGCCCGCCAACGTTCAACCCTTTCCTTGATCTTGCGTTCGACGCCTTGGTCAGTGGGCTCGTAATAACGCCTGAACGCGCCGAGGTAATCTTGGGCGACGAAGTGCCCCGGGTGATCATGGGCGTACTCGTAACCTTTGCCGTGGCCGAGGCGTTCTGCGCCGGGGTAATTCGCGTCGCGCAAATGAACAGGCACGGGCAATGTACGACCTTGTTTGACATCGGCGAGCGCGGCTTCGATTGCCATATACGCACTGTTGCTTTTGTTTGCGGTGGCGATATAGACGGTCGCTTCAGCAAGCGGAATGCGGGCTTCGGGCCATCCGACAAACTCCGCCGCCTGATATGCGGCTTGTGCGAGCACCAACGCCATCGGATCGGCGAGCCCGACGTCCTCAGCCGCGCAAATCACAATTCGACGCGCAATAAACCGCGGGTCCTCGCCCGCGTGGATCATCTTTGCCAGCCAATACAAAGCCGCATCCGGATCGCTGCCTCTCATGGACTTTATGAAGGCCGATATCGTATCGTAATGCCCGTCCTCGTCCGCATCATAGACAACAGCTTTCTTCTGGATGCTTTGTTCGGCCACGGCGAGGTCGATGTGCACTGTGCCGTCCGGTTCGGGCGATGTCGTCAACACTGCGATTTCGAGTGCGTTCAATGCCTTGCGTGCGTCGCCGTCAGCGACGCGCGCCAGATGCCCCAGCGCGTCGTCATCGATCCTGACTTTGACATTGCCCAAACCGCGCTCGGGATCGGCAAGAGCGCGCCTCAGAATTTCTTCCAGTTCAGATTCGCCGAGAGGCTCGAGCTCGAAAATCTGTGAACGCGATACCAACGGCGAATTGACAAAGAAAAACGGGTTGTGCGTCGTGGCGCCGATCAACCGCACTATCCCGTTCTCGACATCCGGCAGAAGCACGTCTTGCTGGGCTTTGTTGAAACGATGAATCTCGTCAATGAAAAGGATTGTCGTTTGACCGGCGTTGGCGAGGCGATTCGCCGCCGCAGCCAGCTCGCGCCGTATATCGGCCACATTTGATTCGACACCGCTCAGCCGGACAAATCGCGATCGCGTCTGATGCGCGATCACTTGTGCGAGCGAGGTTTTGCCCGTGCCGGGCGGCCCAAAAAAAATAAGGGATTGTATCCGATCGGCTTCGATTGCCCTGCGAAGCAATTTCCCCTGACCGAGGATATGCTGTTGGCCGACGAACTCGGCGAGGGTGCGCGGGCGCATCCTTGCCGCCAAAGGCGCGCGCGACGCCGCGGGCGCGCCTGATTGCGGCGGTTGCGCCGTGTGGTCCTGCGACGCGAACAGATCGTCTTCTGCCATAGCCGGCTGTGTTGGCCTGTTGCGGCTCAAGGTTTGCGTTGACTCAGCTCGAAAAACACTTGGAATGCGGGAAAATAAAACCCCGCCGCAAGCCGTGTGCAACAGTTCCTTTGAACTTGCAAGAAACAAGTGGAACCCTGCCGGCAACTTTCGACTTCCAGTCAAGGCCTGTCGGCTGCTGTCGGACATCCGGGCTCCTTGCTA
>JAAYVR010000298.1 GCA_012517065.1 Verrucomicrobiota bacterium
CAACTGGTATGACTATCGTGGGGAGTATCGGGTGCGAGTGACGTTGGCGCCAGCTCCGTGGCAACTGGAGGCCGAGAACAACAACGCGGTTGGCGAGGCGAACCAGCCTACGTTTACGCGCGACGGGACCAATCAATGGGCCAACGTCCTTGGTTACATCCGCTACGGAGACCCCGGTGACGTCTTCGCGCTGGGGAACTTGTCAGTGGCCACGGAGGTCCGACTGCGATTTGGAAAGCCTGGCAGCAGCGGCCTGAGCGGAGTGCTATCGGTTTTGAACAGCGCAGGCGCCGCAGTTGCAATCGGAGCTCCAGGCGCGTCCGACTTGAATTACACGGTGCCTGCAGGCCAGGCCGGCGCGTATTTCGCACGTGTTCATGCCGGCATGGCAAGCTACGGGACAGAGACCGGGGCGGCAGTGTATTTCGACGGAGGCTCCGCTTTTGTGGACCTGGGTGCGTGGTCGCCCGGTCCGCAATGGACAATCGAGGCATGGGTCCGACCCGTCAGCCTCCCTGGTGGACGCCGCACCATTGCAGGTGGGTTCGCGGAGTGCCTGGATTGGGGGATCACAATGCAGGACGGGCGGTTCGGCATCGCTTGCAGACAGCCCGGTGGCTGCACTCAGACGATCACAGCACCGGACGCCGTGGTTCTGGGTGGCTGGTACCACGTGGTTGGGACATGCGACGGCTCGATAGCGCGCCTTTACGTAAACGGGCAATTCATGGCCTCTGGCACAGTGGAAAGCAACTACATCGGCACAAAGAGTGGCACGCGGATTGGCAGCGAAGTCTGCTGCGGTGGTAATACATTCCCCGGCTACATCGATGAAGTGGCTATTTGGAGCCGGCCTCTGACAGGCGCAGAAGTCCAGGCGCGCATGTCCGGTTCTTTGAACGGCACCGAAAACGGGTTGGCAGGTTACTGGCAGTTCAATGAGGGCACAGGCACAACTGCTGCCGATGCCAGTGGCCAGGGACATCCCGGGACCTTGCAAAACGGCGCGACATGGGCGGCTCTTGCCCCTGCTTCTGCGGGTGAACCCGGACTTATGGCCCAGTACCTTTTCTGGATTGAACTGCGTGACCAACTCGCGCCGACCATCTTGTCTGACACTCTCCCTGCCGAGGGGACAACCGTGATAGGTTTGGTGAGCGGATTTGCGCTGACGTTCTCCGAAGACATGCTGGCGGAAACCATCAACTCGGCGGCCAGCTATGAATTGCGATCCAGCGGTGTCGATGGCCAGTTTGGCACGGCAGACGACCGGCTCTGGTCTATCACAACCAGCCCGACTTACGGTTCGGGTCTGACAGCAAACTACCGCGTTCTCGGTGCGCCGTTGTTGCCTGGCACTTACCGTTTCACTGTCACCACGGCCGTGCGCGACCGCGCTGGCAATCCAATCCCGGCTCCGTGGACCCGCCAGTTCGTGATCGGGCAAATCCCCGGTTTTACCACTGAGTTCGAACCGAACAATGCCGCTGAGACTGCTACGCCTCTGCCAATGAACAGCACGCAACCCGACCTCGTGTCGGGAGCCGGCCGCGGTTTCTTGTCGGACAACAACGACGCTGATTTCTGGAGCTTCGAAGCCCTCGCGGGCGACAAAGTAATCATTGCTGCTGAGACGCCCGGGAACGTCCAGGGTAGCGGTCTGTACTACACTCTCTTTGATCCCACGGGCACCCAGTTACTGGCCACAACAACAGACCACAACGGACTGTTCCAAAGTGCGCCGCTTGCCCTCCCGGTTGACGGCCTGTATAAGGTCCGCGTCACAGCATGGTATGGTTATTACGGCGAGCACCGTCTTCGCGTTTCGCTTTATCGGAACGGTCTGCCGGTCGAACTCGAGCCAAACAACAGCCTCGCCACCGCCACGCCGGTATCGTACACGACGAACGGCAATAGCCGCACGGCTGTCATCGCCGCTTACGCACAACTGGCCACCGACCTCGACTACTATAATCTCGGCACAATCGAGGCTGGTAAGACGGTTTTTCTCGGTGTTCGGCAACCCGCCACCAGTTCGCTCGTTCCAGCAGTCAGCCTCTACGACCAGGCCAACGTTTATCAGACCGAAGCCGGCAGTGGACGTCCAAACGACGGCGTCGCCGAGGTCCGAATCCAGCAAACCGGCATTTATTACGCTCTTGTCCGGCCAATCGCGAATTCGGGAGGGTTGATGAGCGAGTACGAGCTGGATGTGATGGTCCTGCCGACCACGGACGTCACATTCCCGAATCTGCAGGTGACACAGTTGCAGGTGCCTGTCACTACCGGCTTGAAGAGTGGCGCACCGTTGAGTTTCTCGTTCACTGTCGAAAACGTCGGTTCCCTGGCCACGCCGGTCGGACTCTGGTTCGATCGCGCGGTGCTTTCGGCCGATACCGCGATGGACGGCGGTGACGTGCCGCTGGGTTTGTTTCAGCATTCAGGAGCGTTGGCCCCCGGCCAAAAGTACAGTCTCACCAACACCGTCAACCTCCCGGACGGTGTCAGCGGCACCTTCTATCTCATCGTCAAAACGGACGCCACCGATACAGTCAACGAGTTCCTTCTTGAAGGCGACAACGAAACAGCCACCGAGAACCCGTTCACGATCGACATGGCCGACTATCCGGATCTCCGGGTCGAGAACATCGACCTGAGCGGCCCAAATGCAAGTCAGACGTACACCTTGCGCTGGAACACTTTCAACAGAGGCACTGCCACAGCACCCGCCGGGTTCAAGGAACGCGTCCGCGTTCGCAATCAGACAACGTCCACGACAGTGTTCGAGCAAACTTATACCATTGGTAGTGCCGTGGCGGCAAACAGCTCGATTCACCACGAGATCACATTCGTCGCGTCAACTCCAGGTGCATATCTCGTGGAGATCACCACGGACTCGGACCAACAAATCTTCGAATATGACGGGTCAAGCCACGCCAACGCTGAGTTGAACACTGTTACAACCACTTTCGCTATCACCCAATTCTACACTCTGACGCTGAACACACTCCCGGTCGGTGCTGGCACAACCACCGGGGCAGGCACATACCCGTCCGGTACGATTGTGCGTGTAACTGCAACGCCCGATGTAAGCCACGCGCCATATCAGTTCCTCAACTGGATGGAAGGCGGCGTGGTCCGAAGTGCCAGTCCAGATTACTCTTTCACCCTGAATCAGAACACGGTTTTGACCGCCGTGTTTGGATTGCCTTCTCTTCAGCTTTCAGCTTCGAACAATCCGTCCGGCGCGGGCACAGTCATCGGCACCGGAACGTATCTTTGGGGCACCACAAACACCCTGGTGGCACAACCGGTTTTCGGCTACAGGTTCAGCCATTGGACCGAGAACGGCGCAACAGTGGGAACAGACCCGGCGCTAACCGTAGTGCTCAAGAGCAACCGAACATTCGTGGCACACTACGCCGAGGCTCACCTTTCTCATGTCGTCACCACGGCAACGCTGCCCCCGGGAATCGCCACGGTCACCGGTGCCGGCACATACAACAACGGCCAATCGGCCAATTTCACAGCACCGCTGACGGTCACCAATGCACCGCCCGATTACTGGGCGTTCGATCGGTTCTCGTTGAACGGCGCTTTCTACGGAACGAACGCCAGTTTCGTGAAGACGTTCGCCACAACAGACCCCACCAACATGCAGTTCGTCGCTGAGTACAAGCTGGTGGATCAGACAAAGCCTGTTCTCGGCCCGATTGCCGTCACTCCCGGCGTCGTGACCGCCACGATCGCCTGGACCAACAACGAAGCCGCAAGTGCGCGTGTTGCCTATGGCCTAACCCCTGCATACGGCACGACGAACAGCGTGGGCACCCTGCGCCAGCAACACACCATCGTGATAACCGGATTGCTTCCGGCAACGCTTTATAATTTCCGCGTCTTCGTGACCGATGCCGCAGGCAACACCACCTCATCCGATAACCGCACGTTCAGCACGCTGGCTGCGCCGGACCTTGTGGCCGGCAGAGTTGCGGTGCCAGCCTCAGCACAGGCGGGCATGATGATCCCACTGACATTCGTCATCACCAATATCGGCGCAGGGCCCGCCGTCGGTCCATGGCAAAACGCGGTTCTTCTGTCACCAAATGCCGACGGCTCGGGCGCGCAATCTTTGGGTGCGGTCGGTTACACACCCGGTCCCGGTGGCCTTGCTGCGGGCGCTTCGCTGGCTGTAACACAGCAGGTCATCGTCCCGAACGTTGGCACGGGTCCCCGCTATTTCGGTATCCGACTGGACAGTGGCGAGCAGGTGTTTGAACTGAACGAAACAAACAACACCGCCTTTGCATCTGCGCCGCTGACGATCGTGGCCACCGATCTCCGTGTGGCGCGTGTGACAGCCCCGGCCAGCGCCAGCTTTGGACAGACCGTCCAAGTCCAGTTCGTGATTACCAATGCCGGCAGCGCTCCTGCCACCACGCCGTGGGTGGACCGCGTCTATATGTCACAAACAACAAACGCGCTGACCACACTTCTGACCTCGGCCAATGCGTTGTCTGCACCACTAGCAGCCGGAACGTCTTACACAAACACTCTGTCGGTCACCTTGCCGTTGGCAAGCGGCTCCACTCCGGGACAGTACTTCATTGTCGTCTCAGCCGACCATGGCAACGACGTTCCAGAATCAGACGAACTAAACAACCTTCGTTCAGCGCCGATTGTGCTGTCGATGCCGCCCATGCCGGACCTTGCGGTGGTTCGCGTGGAACCACCGGCCAACGCCCAGCCGGGCGGACCCGTCGCGTTCGTCTATGCGGTCACAAACCAGGGCGCGTCCACAGCAGGTCCGGTTTGGTCCGAAACGCTGTACTTGAGCACCAACAGCACAGGCGCCGGCCTGATAGAACTGGCCACACTGGTGTTCACCAACTCGCTGCCGCCAGCAACTGGTTTGACCCGCACACAGTCGGTCACGATCCCGGCAGAAGGACTGGCCGGAAGTTTCTGGTTGGCCGCGCAGGTGGACAGCCGCAATGACGTCATTGAAAGCGACGAGAACAACAACATTGGCGTGGCATCGCAAAGCACGCTCGTGCCCGCCGTTCTGACTCTGCGGCTGTCCGGAACGCAGATCAACGAGGGCGCCTCGCAACCGATCGTCGCAACCGTCACCCGCAACGGCAGTCGCGCCACAGCCTTGACGGTCAACATCGCCAACGGTGGCCCGACCGAGCTTTCCGTCCCGGCGCAAGTGACGATTCCAGCCGGGTCGGCGTCGGCCTCATTCAGTATAATGGCAATCTTGGATGGTGTGGTGGATGGACCAAAGATTGTCACCATAAACGCGAGCGCCGCCGGGTTCGTCCCCGCCACGGCGCAGATCACCGTGCTGGACGTTGACCTGCCGCAGTTGACGCTCCATTTCACAAGCGGCGAAGTGTTGGAAGGACAGTCGATGGTGGCGCGGGTCGAGCGCAACTACGGATCAGAACAGGTGATCGTCACGTTGACCAGCTCGAGCGCGGCCCAGTTGGCCGTGCCGGCCACAGTGACCATCCTGGCAAATCAAATGCAGGCCCAGTTTGCTGTGCAGGCACTCGACGACACACAAACCGAGCCTATGCTTGGCGTGAACATCAGCGCGTCCGCCAACGGCTATCGCAGCACATCGGGCACTGTCAACGTGCTCGATGACGACTGGCCGGAACTGGTGCTCGCGATCGCACCGGCCGTGTTCAGCGAAGGCGCAGGTCCGCAAGCTGCACGCGCCACACTAACACGCAGCACCGTGTCACCCCGCGCATTGGAAGTCGAGCTCGAGAGCAGCAACACCAACGCACTGCGTGTGCCGCGCCTTGTCACAATTCCTGCCAGTGAAACGGCTGTGTCTTTCAATATCAGCGCCGTGGACAATGACTATGTGGACGGCGAGAAAACCGTGGAAATAAGATCATGGTTCCGAGCCAGCGGCAGCGCAACGCGCCTCGGCCAGGGCACGCCCGCCACAGTGACGGTGACTGACGATGACGGCCCGACGTTGCGGCTGGCTGTGGATCGCATGGTGCTCCCTGAAGGCCAGTCGCTCGCAGCCACAGGCATTGTCACACGCAATACAAGCGCAAGTTCCAGCCTTGTTGTGTCGCTTCTCTCAGGCGACACCAATGAACTGGTCGTGCCGCCTTCAGTGACAATTCCGACAGGCGAAGTGTCTGCCACATTCCCGATCTCCACCGCGGACGACAATGTCACTGATGGCAACAAACCGGTGACAATCACCGCCACCGCTGCCGGATTCACCGCCGGCAGCATTCAGGTCACTGTCACGGACGTCAACCTGCCGGACCTTGTGGTCAGTTCGGTCACCGTGCCTTCAGACGCCCAAACAGAAACATACATCGACGTCGCTTACACAATACGCAACCAGGGCATGGTGCCCACCGGTTCCACTTCAATTGTACAGCGCGTCTATCTTTCAACCGATGCACTTGTTGGCGACGACATTCTGATGGCCCAGTTCGCTTTCAACGGCGCATTGCCGGCCGACACTCAGTTTGCCCAAACACTTCCTATTCGCCTGCCACAAACCGCCGGTGATTACTGGGTGTTCGTCGCCACTGACGCCAACAACAGCGTTGTCGAGTTGCTCGAAGACAACAACCTCGGCATCTCGGTTACACCCGTGAAAGTTGCGCCTGCTTACACCGCTGCTGTCTCGACCGACATTGAAGTGGCGCCAGCCAATACACCGGTGCCAATGAAAGGCATGGCTACACGCCCAGACGGCAAACCGGCCGCGTCTTCGCTGGTTAACATTCACATCAGCGTTCGTGGCACAACACGCACAATTGCCGCTCTAACCGACAGCCAGGGCAGATTCACAACGACATGGCAGCCCCTGCCCGGTGAAGCCGGGTTCTACGAGATCGCCGCCGGTCATCCCGGCGAGCCTATCCCCGCCGCACAGGACCGCTTCTACCTTCTGGGCATGAAAGCACAGCCAACTCAGCCGTCGGTCCGGCTCAGCGAGGGCAGCAGTGTCGGTGGCACGGTGGAACTCGAGAACCTGAGCGACGCGCCGTTGTCGGGCCTGCTGGCAGAGGTCATCAGCAAACCGCCCAACGTGAACGTAACTTTGATCCTCCAGACCAATGTGCTGGCAGGAAACGCCAAGATTCAACTCGGTTACGGCATTTCCGCCCCAGACGCCACGTACACTTGGGGCTACGTCCAGGCCCGCGTCACAAGCGCCGAAGGCGCCGTGCTCGATCTGCCGTTCCGTGTTGACATTGACCCGCTTGTCCCGCGACTGGTAGCAATACCGGGCCGGCTTGAGGGCGGCATGAAACGCGGCGCACAACGCACCGTCTCGTTCCAAATCGTCAACACCGGCGGATTGGAAACCGGACCGGTAACGGTGTCTCTGCCGCCGTTGCCGTGGATGAGCCTCGTTTCCCCCAATCCCATGCCATCGCTTCAGCCGGGCGCGACCAACATTGTCACGCTAAGATTGAGCCCGCCTGAAGATATCGCTCTTGCAGTGCATCAGGGCAACCTTGCGTTGAACGCAACCGGCACCGGCATCGCAGTGCCTTTCTCGTTCCGTGCCCTTTCAGAAGCTGCAGGCGCGCTGTTGATCACATCGGCAGATGAGTTCACATATTACGCCGCGGGTGGACCGCCATTGACAAATGCCACCGTCCGCGTGCGCGATGCTGTCAGTTACAGCGTCGTCACCAATGGCGTAACCGACGACAATGGCAGGTTCTTTGTGCCTGCCTTGATGGAAGGATACTACGACCTCGAGTTGGAAGCCGAACAGCACAACCCTCATCGCAGCACCATCTACCTCGAACCCGGTATCACAAACGCCGTAACCGCATTCTTGTCTTACCAGGCGGTGCGTTACACGTGGACAGTCGAACGGATCGAGATCGAGGACCACTACCGCATCACAATCGAAACCGAGTTTGAAACGGTCGTGCCAGCACCAGTGGTGACAATCGATCCACCCGTGCTTGATGTCAGTGATCTGAAAATCGTCGGCCAGACCAAGCAGGTTAACATGACATTCCATAACCACGGCCTGATCCGAGCAGACGACCTGAAACTGCAGTTCAGCTCTCATCCTTTCTACTCGATTGAGCCCCTCATAAGCGACATCGGGCAACTGCCAGCCAAGGCTTCGCTGACGATCCCGGTCACACTGCGAAGGATCGGTGACTATGGATTCGCAAAAGGCATGGTGCGCGGCGCCGACGGTGTGCCATGCGGCATGTCCGGCAACGCCACGTGGTCTTTCGAATGCGGACCATTGAAGATAGGCGGCGGCGCGCCCGTCGGGGTAAGCGGTGTGACCGGCGACTGCGGCGGTCCTGATTGGGGTGGCAGTGGAGGTGGAGGCTGGGGCGGATGGGGTGGCGGCGGTGGCGGTGGCGGCGGTGGCGGCGGCGGAATTGGCCCGGGCTACAGTGCGCCCTCAATTGGTATCAGGGTAGGGTGCGATCCGCGGTGTCTTCTGTTGTCTGCTGCCGGGTGCATACCGGGACCGATCGGTTGTGCAGCCAGCGGCTGGTCTTGCGGTGAAGGATTGGCCGGAGGCGTCACGTGGCTCAGCGTCCTGGATTGTGCCGTCGGCGCAGTCGGTTGCCTCGTCCCAGGCGCCGGATTGCCCGCCTGCATCTATGCTATCACGCGCTGCTTCATCACACCAACCACAGGCGCCGCTATGCGGGTAAGCGCAGCCGGAGCAGGTGACGATCCGGTTGACTTCTACAGCGAAGGCGTCAAAGCAGCGCTCGATGCGTTCGTTGAAATGACAGGTTCGCCAGCAGATGTCTGGCTCAATCCTTTCGCAGATACAGCCACAGGCGATTGGTACGCCCGATTCCAATTGGCCGCGGCTGAGTCATCCGACGGAGGTCGTGCCATCACAACCGCCGAACGAAACAGTCTGCTCAGCGGCGATCAACCGCCCGGCGTCCCGCCAGCCGAGGTCAATCGGTTCATGGACCGATGGAACCGGACGCTCGACATGCTCGATTTGGGAATCCTGCGGCCTGCGGACGCGCCGCCCGGCACCAACCTCGATTTCATTGACATGGTCTATGTGCGCGAAAAACTCATCCTCGCTGCCAGCTACCAAAAACAGGCCGAAGCAGCCGGGTTCACCGACCCGGTCAATGCCATCGTCGAAACATTCCGTATCCTCACCCAGGAAGGTGAAGAAGGCGGTGTCTGTGCCAAGGTCAAGATCAAGCTCGACCAGGAAGCAGTCTTGAGCCGCGAAGCCTTCCGCGCCACACTCGAAATCGACAATGCCACTGCCAACGCACTCGAGAATATCCGCGTCACAGTGCGCATAAGTGATCGACAGGGCAACGACGCCACCGATATGTTCGGGCTACGTCCGCCCGAGCTGACCGGTCTCAGCGACGTCGATGGCAACGGAAGCGTGGCGGGCGGAGCCAAAGGCACCGCGCGCTGGATTCTAGTGCCTACAGTCGATGCCGCGCCACAGGAACCAACCGTGTACTACGTGGGCGGCGAGTTCCATTACTCGCTCAATGGCCTCAGCGTTTCTGTGCCGCTGTCGCCGGTTCCAATTACCGTCAACCCCACCGCACGGCTCACGCTCGATTATTTCCACCAGCGCGATGTGTACTCCGACGACCCGTTCACGGATGTCGTTGAACCGAGCATTCCGTTTAACCTCGGCGTCATGGTGCGCAACTGGGGCGCAGGCGCTGCGCGGAATTTCCGGATAACTTCCGCCCAGCCCGAAATCGTCGAGAACGAGAAAGGACTCTTGATCGATTTCAAGATAATTGCCACCGAAGTCGCCGGTCAGAGCATGACACCCACGCTCACAGCCAACTTCGGCACCATCGAGCCCGGCGCCGTAAGCATCGCGCGGTGGCTCTTGACATCAACGCTTCAAGGCCTGTTCATAAACTACAGCGCCACGTTCGAGCACCTTGATGGCCAGGGCAACCCGCGCCTCTCGCTCATCGACGAAGTGCGCATCCATGAAATGATCCGCCTTGTTCAGGCCGGCGGCTCCTTCGACGACGGCAAGCCCGATTTCCTTGTCAATGACATCGCCGATCTACACGATCTGCCCGACACGCTCTGGCTGAGCGATGGTTCGAGCAATCACGTCGAGGTGGTTGCCAACGCTGTCATCACTGGAACGCTCTCGCCCTCCAATCTCGAGGTCCAATTGACCGCTACCATGCCCACTGGCTGGGCGTACCTGCGCGTACACGACCCGGCCAACGGCCAGTATCGGCTGGCCGACGTCAAGCGATCCGACGGCACCCACGTGGGCGTGGACACCAATGCGTGGATAACCGACCGCACATTCATCGGCCTCGGCCGGAGACCAAAACGCGAAAACAACCTGCATTTGCTCGATTATAACAGCACCGGCCAGTACACACTCCGCTATGAACTCCTCCCAGCAGAAGACAACGAACCGCCCACCAGCACAGTAGCTGAGCTGGCCGACAAAAGCCGCACATCGTTCCTCGTTCGCTGGACAGGCCAGGACAACCCCGGCGGTAGCGGCATCGTAAGTTTCGATGTCTTCTTTAGCGAAAATGGCGGACCGTTCGTCCGCTGGCTCGAAGCTACACCCGCAACAAGCGCGCTGTTCCAAGGTGCACTCGGCAAGAGCTACGCGTTCTACACCGTTGCAGTGGACCGGGCTGGCAACCGCGAATCCGCACCAGCCGCACCACAGGCTCAAACCACCATCGTGTTGGAGAACCAGGCACCCGTCTTCGCACCGCAGACCAACGTCGTGATTGTCGAAGGCACTACGCTCGCCACGACCGTGACCGCCACCGATCCAGACGGCGACACCGTCATTTACGAACTCGGCGCAGGAGCGCCTCCGGGCCTTGTTCTCAACCCCGTTACCGGTCAGATAAACTGGGCCACAGCCGAGCCGCACGGGCCAGGCACAAACCACATCACCATCACCGCGCGAGACACCGGCATCCCACCGCTGTCGGCCACCCAGTCATTCGATGTCATCGTGCTCGAACAAAACCTCGCCCCGACCCTCCAACTAGTTCCAGACCTAACCGTCGCGGAACGCGTCCTGCTGACGTACACCAATGTGGCCTCAGACGTGGACTTGCCAGCCCAAAAACTCACTTTCACACTCGGGCAAGGGGCGCCCACGGGTGCATCCGTCAACCCAACCACCGGCCTCTTCACATGGCGACCCAACGAATTCCAGGGCGGCACCAACTACCTGATCTCCGTCATCGTCACTGACGATGGCAGCCCAGAACTCAGTGCCACAAACCGTTTTTCAGTGACTGTGCTCGATACGCGCCCGGATTTTCTTATCCAGATTGGCACCACAGCCGTCCCAACAAACGGTGGGGGCGTTCTACCCCTCTCGCTCCAGTCGGGAGCACCTTTTGATCAGATCAACCTCGCGCTCCGAGTCTCGGGCGATCGGCTTGCCGATTTGTATCTCACCAATCTCGCACCACAGGTCGGCCCCGCCGCGCTCGTGCCCATGGGCAGCAATGAATACACCGTCCAATTCGCAAGTCGAGCCGGACAGTTGATGCAGGGCGACTTCACCCTCGCGCGTCTCGGTTTCCGCGTCGCGCCGAACGTCCATTCCGCCGTTGCTGTTGTCGAAGGCGTGTCCCTGGCTGGCTTGCGCACTGACGGAATAACCGCCAAAGGCAGAGCAGGCACGGGCCGAGTCATAATCGTCGGCACAGAACCAATCCTCGACGCCAAATTGACCAACAGCCAAATCGCCCTTACCCTCTATGCCCTGCCCGGAGCGACCTACACCGTCGAAAAGAACAACAGCACCGACACCCCAGGCGGTTGGACCCCCGACAACACAGTCACGCCAACTGACCTGCGGACAGACTTGCCACTGCACCCAATAACCCAGCCAATCGGATTCTTCCGCGCTAGAACAGGCGGCGCACCAACACTCCTTAGCATCAGACTCGACGGTAACAAGGTCGTACTCGAATGGTCTATTGCCTGCGCCAATTGTGTCCTGATGGAAGCCGATTCCTTGAAACCAGACGCTCGCTGGACCCGCAGCCCACTTCAACCGCAAGTGGTGGGCGGAGTATATCGAGTCGAAATGCTCCATCCCGATTCAACCAAGTTCTATCGCCTGCAGCAAGCGGCCGACAATGCGGACCTCAGAATTAGCCTGCACGGAAATCAAGTTGTCATCGATTGGCCGATGTCTTGTGCAAATTGCGTCCTGATCCAGTCACCCAACGTCGGACGCAATGCACTCTGGACGCCAAGCACTGCGCAACCGCAGGTCGTGAACGACCGGTACCAGGTCACATTGCCCGTGGGCGATCAACGTCTGTTCCTGCGGTTGCAACCGCCACCATAACGGCAACCAGCGCTTCGCGCCCGCGGGCAAGGCGAATTGCCCCCCCGGTTTCAGGGATACTCAGCAGCCCCTGCTCCCCTGCAGAATCATCCGCATTTCCGAAAGCTTGAACTCGGAGCTGGAAGCCCCATTATGTGGGACGTGACCGATTGCATCCCGCAATTGATTCTTCGCCGCAGCGGTTTCCGCCTTGCCGGGCTGATCCTCGCTGCCGGAAGGTCGTTGGCACCGGCCGATGCAATCACGGCCGCAATGACGAATCGAAGCCGCAGGCAAATACGGCGCGACAAAGACTCGATGCAACGCACGACTTCAGCATGAAACCCACTACACTATCCATCTGTACACGACGTCATTTCCTGGCTGCGTTAGGTGCTGCCGCCGCTGCCAGTTCGCTGTCGGCCGCCACTCCGGCCAAAGTGCGCCTCGCAGTAACCACCGACGAAATTGACGAAGACCTTGCGACCGCCATCGCCATGCTCAACGAGTTCGGGCTGCACTACGTGGAAATCCGCAACCTGTGGGGCAAGTATAACACTGCACAGCCGTTGGAAAAAGTCCATGAGGCGAAGGCACTTCTCGATCGCAGCAAGCTCCGCACCTGCGTTCTTGACACTGGTTTCTTCAAAGTCCCTTTGCCGCCTGAAACACCAGATGGCAAGGCGAAACTCGATGACCAGTGGCAATTGCTCGACAAAGCGTTCGAACGCGCTGCCATCCTTGGCGTGGATTGTCTGCGCATCTTCGCCTTCATGTTCGACCCGGCAAAAAACCGCGGCACAGATGCGGAATACGAGCGCATCGCCGAACTGCTGGGCGAAGCGGCACGCCGAGCACGAGCAAAGCAAATGAGGCTGGCGATCGAAAACGTCAGTGGTAGCTATGTGGCCACCGGCGCTGATGCCGCTCGCTTGCTGAAACTTGTCAAGGACGCCGCCATCGGGCTCACATGGGACCCAAACAACGCCGGCATGAGCGGCGAAAAAGCATTTCCCGATGGTTATCAGTTGCTGGACCCGGCGCGCATCTTGCATGTGCACTTGCGCGATTACCGCCGCGAATCAAACGGCAAAGTCGAATGGTGCGCCGTGGGGCAGGGCGAGTTCGACAACCTCGGTCAGATTCGTGCCCTCTTGCGCGACCGATACTCGGGCTATTTCACCTTGGAAACCCACTATCGCAGCCCACAGGGCAAAGCCCACGCCACACGTACCTCCCTCACCGCGCTGCTCAAGATCATTGAACAGGTGTAACGCAGTGGTGTCACTTGTGGGGACATGCACTCTCTAAAGCGCGACCGGGTTTCCTGAGGCCAACTCTAACGGTTCAGGCCGCCGTTCCGCTATCCCCGGCCGATACCAATGTGCCTTGGCCCGGGAATCTCACCGAAGTGAAAAACATCGTGTCTGTCACTCTATTTGTTCCGCCAGCGCCAATCCCACGCCAACGGCACTCCCCGGTCATCGGTAACTTCACTCACGACGCCACAATGTCAGCCCGGCCCAGCCCAACTCGGCCGCCACAATATCGTGTCTGTCACTCTATTTGTTCACCCAGCGCCAAAACCCTCACCAACCCCTCAAAACAGTCCTTGGAAGCTTCAGATATGACCCGACAATGCCTATTCAGCCGGCTTGAACACCCCTCCCGCTGCAGATCTCGCCGTGATCACCAAGCTGAACAAGCTCCCAATCAAAACACGTGAAAACAATCCCCCATCGCCGATCACCTTCACCAAGCCTTCGGCATCCCGCAACTCCGATCTTTGAAAACGCCCCTGCCTCCTTTTCCTCGACTTACTCCTCCCAGCCCCCTTACTCGATCGCTCGCACCTTCAGATCACGCAACA
>JAAYVR010000041.1 GCA_012517065.1 Verrucomicrobiota bacterium
GTTTGCCGCCATAAGCCCGACCGGTTTTGGCAACGACTTCAGCCAACGCGCCATCTTGTTGAGTTCTGTTTGCCACCCGGCCGACTCGGGCGTCGTTTGATAGAAATGCGCGTCATGCCCCGCCTCAACGAGACGGCGGCGAAAGCTCTCACCGCGAAGTTCAGACCACGGAATTCCGTCAAATCCGCAAAACGCAAACTCGTGAAACCCGCGGCTCAGGAGATGCTCCGCCGCCATTTTGCCGATGGTCTCCGAATCGGTGATGACGTTGACAATCTCCGGTATCTCCTGCTTGCTGTGGCCCACCACGACCGTCGGCAAACCCCGGCTCAGCACGTTCTCCAATTGCTTGACATCGCGCAGAATGAAACCGTCGGCTTCAAGGCTCTGGATTCTCGGCCACGCCTTCTCCAATCCCCGAGGTTCCCAGTAGAAAGCCCATGGACCATGATAATGCGCGTAATTGGCTATGCCGCGCAATAAACTGCGCCCCGATGAACGCGACGATTCAATGAGCAGCACCACCCGCGGCACCCACCCAGGGGGACGCCTTCGCCCGCCACGCGCTTTTGGGTGAACTCGATCCATGAGCAATCCATCGCGCCAGCCTGCCGCGCAATTCCCTGCGCCAGCCGCCAAGACAGCACAAACTTAAGAGATGCTCGCCCGGCATTCAACACGACAGTATCCTCAGTGTCTCTGGCAATGGTCTTTCTGCCCAACGTTTTTCCGCCTCAAATACCCGGGCGGTGCACTTGCAAAGGAGTTGGCGCACCCCCGGTTTTCAGCGTGACGGGGCTGACCCGGGATTTGTAAGGTTCGGCGAAGCCGATGTGGAACGGACGGTCACGAGTCGCTTGCGCGATGCGGCATGAGTTGCCAGATCGCGTGCCGGTTTTTTGCCAGCTTGCGCTTGGACACTACTTCTTGAACGCAGGCATCCCACCCGAGCAAATCTGGTTTACGAGCGAAGGTTTTGCTGCCGCCCTGGTTACAATGCAGCGCAGGTACAGGTTCGACGGCATTCTAATCAATCTCCCGGGCCGACATCCCGGCCTTTTGAAGCGAGTGAAACGGATTGAAATCGCTGGCAACTCAACCCGTTTGATATGGGAAACCGGAGAAACAACGGTCATGCCCGCCGACGACAATCCGCAGCATTATACGACGTCCGGAGGTTCTCTTGCCCGCGCAGTCTTTACGGAAACCGATCCCGACCATCTCGAGCACATTGGCCGGATCGCAGGCTATGCATGGAACATCTACCATGCGCCCCCATTCGAGGACACAACACCTGAGGGCGTCGGAACCGAAATCCCGCCGTGCTTTTCCCGCACGATCGAACTGGTCAAGGAAATCACACGCGGTGAGGTCTCGGTTCATGGCGAAGTGTTTTCGCCGTTCACGCATTTCATGGAGTTGTTTGGCTACGAAGGTGCGCTTGAAGCGTTGATTGTCGATCCCGCAAAATCGTGTGCGATCCTTGACCGGCTGACTGGACCAGCGATTGCATGGGGCACAGCTCAGGCGCGGCTTGGTGTGGATGCGGTCTTGATTTCATCCGCGTTTGCCGGAGGCAGCTTCATCTCACGGGCGATGTATGAGCGGTTTGTGTTGCCTTTCGAACGCAAGTTGGTCGAAGCCGTCCACAGGGCCGGTGTCCCCGTTTACACGCACACATGCGGGCGATTGGGCGACCGGTTGGACCTGCTCGCCGCCACGGGCACAGACGGTGTGGACACATTGGACCCGCCGCCACTTGGCAACGTGGAGCTCGGCGACGCAAAGAAACAGATCGGAAACCGGCTCTTCATCAAGGGCAACCTTAATGCAGTCGAGCTTCTTTCATTTACTGAGCGCAGCGAGGTTGAACAAGCCGTGATCCGGTGTTTGGCCGCAGGCATGCCCGGCGGAGGTTACATACTAAGCACGGCCTGCTCTGTCGCCCCCCGGGTGCAGCCGTGGAAATTGGAAATGCTTGTGCCTCTGGCCGAGGAACACGGCAGGTACAGTTGACGGCCAGCTTCCAAGCACTGGTTGGTTTTGGCCGATCAAGAAAGCCCTTGGTTGGCCGAAAAGAACCAAGGAAGACAATAAATACAAGGCCCGACTCTTCTGTTGCTTCGGGCCTTTTTCGGTTATGCCAAGAAACGACCGGCACGCAGTGGAATGCGCATCCAAAAGATTACCCGGTCTGACACGGCTGTTCTCGTGTGAGCATCGCAAGTGCTTCGCTGAACCCCAACATCGGCGTCTTGAGGAAACACCGCACTTTGTGATTGTCGAGTGAAACGTCCCGTGGGCGAGGCGCTCTGGACCGGACCTGGGATGGATCGACGGTGGTGATTCTAGCCAGCGGCAGGCCAAGAACGCGCGATACTTCCTGAAGCAGCTCGAACCTGTTCAATCGGTCATTGCCCGCAAGGTGAAACACACCGACGTGCGTTCCATCAGCCAGTTCGAGCAGCGCGCGGCTGGCGCTGACGACGTCGATCGGGGTTCTAAATTCGTTCTGCGGCGCGCACAACTGCTGTCCTGATTTGATCGCTTCGACCACTTTGCCCAGGAACGAGTGGCAAGGTCCAAATGCGGGGAACCCCACCACGAAAGCGAGCCTGGCGATCACGGCATTTTTCCCGGCGTGCGCGACAATTCTTTCAGCCTCGAACTTGGTTTGCCCGTAGAAATTCACCGGCGCGGGTAAATCGTCTTCGCTGTAAGGCGCCCGCTCGCCGTCGAAAACGTTGTCTGTCGAGCAAAACACCAGCTTTGACCCGCTGCTTGCGCACAGACCAGCGAGTACAGTGGTCATTTCGACGTTGGCCTTCCGAGCAAGGGCCGGGTTTGCCTCGCAGAAGTCTATGTTGGCAATTGCAGCGGTGTGAATGACAACGTCTGGCATCACTTGCTGGAAGACACGCGCCAAATCGGCTTCGCCTGTCGAAGCCGCAACATGCCATTGCAAACCGGAATGCTCGAACAACGGTTCGCCCCGCGACAGGGCATGCACTTCCCAATCCCCCAAGGCACGCGCAATGACGTTGCTGGCAACAAAACCGCGTGCGCCAGTGACCATCAGCTTTTTCGGGGCTTTCATGGCTCGACACGTCCGCAGCCCGTGGCCAGCCCATCATCTCACAACGCGTTGCAAGCGTAATACCACGTCAGGTAAGACCCGGAAAGGTTCCGGGCCTTGTATCCTCGCTGTGTCAAAATCCGGCAAGCATAATAGGAGCGTTGGCCGCTCCGGCAGTAGGCGATTATTTCCTTGTCCCGCGGAAGCTCCGACAGCCGATTGCGCAATTCCTCCAACGGAATGTGAATCGAACCGGGAATGCCACCGGCTTCGCGCTCGAGCGTCGTGCGCACGTCCAGCAGGACCGTGTTTGACAAGTCGATGTTGCCCAATTGGTCCCAGTGAATGTTGCGCGCGTGGCCTCGCACTATGTTCTGCGCCGCCATTCCTGCAAGATTGACCGGGTCTTTGGCCGAGCCAAAGGGCGGCGCATAAGCGAGTTCAAGCCCGGCAAGGTCATCAACGGTCATTTTGGCCTTGATGGCGGTCGCGAGAACATCGATACGTTTGTCCACGCCATCTCGTCCCACGGCTTGTGCGCCGAGCAACCGGCCGGACTCGGGCGCAAAGAGAATCTTGAGCGTGACTGTTGAAGCGCCGGGATAATAGGTTGCGTGCGATGGCGGATGAAGGTGAATGGCTTCGAACCGGATGCCTGCACGGCGAAGGCACTTCTCATTCGCGCCGGTGCCGGCGGCGACTATTCCGAAAACACCCACAATGGACGTGCCCAATGAGCCCGCGTAAAGGGTTTGATGCCCGAATACATTGTCCGCAGCTATCCGTCCCTGGCGGCTGGCCGGTCCCGCCAGAGGGATCAGCGTCCACTCGCCAGTAACCAAGTCGCGTACTTCGACCGCGTCGCCGACAGCCCAAATGTGTGGGTCGCTGGTCCGCATGCATTCATCGACGCGTATGCCTCCGCGGGCGCCTATTTCAAGCCCGGCGTCCCTGGCAAGGCCGATTTCCGGGCGTACCCCGAGCGCAAGAATTACAATGTCAGCGGGCAGTTTGCGGCCGTCCTTCAGTACTACCGTCGAGGCCCGGGCTGAATCCGCGGCCATGGGTTCTTCAAAGCCGACCACCGGACTGTTCAGAAACAGTTTTATCCCCTTGCTCTCGAGTTCGAGCTCGATCATGCGCGCCATCTCGACGTCGAATGTGGCAAGCACCTGGTCCAAAGCTTCGACGATTGCGACCTCGAGTCCGCGGCGTTTGAGTTGTTCGGCCATTTCAAGGCCAATGTAACCTCCGCCAACCACCACGGCGCGCTTTGTGTTGGGGTTGTCGAGCCAAGCCACTATTGAATCTGCGTCCGGCACATTTCGCACAACGAAATGCCCCGGCCGGTCTATGCCGGGGATTGGAGGGCGAACCGGAACCGCACCGGTCGATAGTATGAGAGCGTCATATTGTTGGTAGTACTCCCGACCAGAATCAAGCTCGCGTGCTTTCACGCGTCTTGCCTCACGATCAATGGCAACGATTTCAGTCTTGATCCGCACGTCGAGATTGAACCGCTCTTTGAGCGTGGCCGGCGTGTGAAGCAGCAATGATTCACGCGATTGGATTTCGCCTCCGACAAAATACGGGAGCCCACAGTTCGCAAACGAGACATGCGGTCCCCGTTCAAATACTATTATGTTTGCGTCTTCCGAAAGGCGACGCGCTCGAGCAGCGGCGCTGGCACCGCCTGCGACGCCGCCGACTATAACCAGAGTCTTTGGTGGCATTGGTGTTGTTGACTGAAAAGACAGGAAAGTCTAGATGAAGAGCCTTGGGGAAGCAATACAGCCGGGCGTCAACCTCGGTTTTCGGATGGCGACCCCGGCTTTGACTGTTTCCATCGCGCGCGCAGTTCGGCGTGCAATCGATCCCGGAAACCTGGCGGGAGCTCGTAAGGTTGGCCTGCCTTGTAAAGTGTGATCGTTTTCCTCACCGTGTCCACGACAACGTGGCATGGGTTGCAGGAGGCAAGATGTTGTTCCAGCTCAGCGCAAATGCCGGGCTGAACATCGCCATCGATATAATCATTTAGGAGTGCCAACAGTTTTTCGCATTTCATTGTCGGTATCTCACCACTCTAAAGGCCAGTGTGCATTGTCGTTCCCGCCGCCAAACTGCCGGGTTTCTGATTCCGGCCCAGGCTGTGGCCACTTTCCAGTGTACCGATGGCACAAACCCGCCTCGGACACTGCGCAGTTGCAGCAACTCAAATTCATCCCGGTCCCAAGCCGCTGATCATCGTCTTACTACCGTTGCTGCATCCGGTCTTGCTCCTACGGCCTGCGCAATATGGCTTACGTAGTAGTTGAGCCTCGACGGTCATAAAGGTTACGCGTCCATTTCATCCCCGTCGTGCTTATGCGGCGCCAATCGACGCAACGGATCACCAAAAGCTCTCGTCAGCCGCTCGCGCAGCCGCAGCCGGGCGCGCATCAGCCGCACTTTGACGTTTACTTCGCTGATGCCGAGGGTTGCGGCTGTGTCCTTTACGGACAAGCCCTCGACATCGCGCAAGATAAACACCAGCCGGTGTTTGTCGTCGAGCTCCTGCAGGGCTTGCTCGATCAACTGCCGCGTTTCGTTTTGCTGCGCAAGGTGTTCGGGTGATTGTGACCAATCCGCTATAAACTCCGGATGCGGCAACGGCTCGCGTTCTTCGTTATCGGCGTGTGGCTCTTCATCAGCATGGTATTCCGTGGCGCGCCGTTTCCGGATCACTTTCAGCGCGGCGTGCGTGGCGATTCGCGATAGCCATGTGGCGAAGCTCGCTTCTTCACGGAAACCGGAAAGGTGTTCGAGGGCGCTAAGAAAAGTTTGCTGTGTCACATCCTCTGCGTCCTGCTGATGCTGCAGAATGCGGAAAGCGAGCGAATAGATGCGCCGTTCATGCCTTGTCACAAGAGCTTCAAATGCGGACAAGTCGCCGGCTCTTGCTTTGGCGACGAGCTCGATATCGGTGGGTTCGGTTGTTACGGCCGGTCTTTGGCTTTCGACGATTGGGTGAGCTTGCATGGTTGGGCTCGGCTCCTGGGATGTGTTGTTGGTGTCTGGCATTGTCGGGCTGACATTCGGGATTGAATCCAGAGCAGACAGCAAGGCTTTGTGGTGGTCACTCGATTGCGCAGCGCACTTGCAGCGTTCCATGGCCGCCTTGTCCGGATCGAACTCGAGCGCAAATCTTGGCCGATTTCGCTGGCTTCGGGCTCTTAGTGCCGAATAGACATCTTCACGGAGCAGGGCCGCTATGTCGGTTTTCATGCTCTCGCGTTTTATGTCTTCGGGCGATACTTCAGCGCCATTGATTGGGGGCGACTTGTACTTTGGGAAAATGATCGCTGCCTGCGGGCAGACACGCGCGCATGCCGGGCAATTTGTTTTGCAGGCCGTCGGATTGGCAACTCTGATGCGATTGTCCTTGTCGAGGCCATACACACCAAACAAACAAAAGCTGAGACACTGGTGGCAGTTGCTGCATCTGCTGTAATCAATGACAGGAAACCACGGCGGCCAATCAGCCGGATTCCACGCGTCCGGGTTTGGGTGGCCATCCTTTGTCCCAGTTGCTTGCGGAGCCTGCGAAGTGGCAATCCCACCAACAAGCCTGCGCGCGGCTTCCGCTGCCTCGCCAACAGATAGTTTGCGCAGATTCAGAATCGTTACGCTGTGTTCCGGGAGAGCCGCATCCGCGGCCGCAAAAAGCCAGCGTACTGCGCGCGGGTAACACGCAACAACTGCCAACGGATTCCCGTGCGCAAAGTTCTGCAGCAACGAGTCGCGCCGCGCTGCCAATCCGCACAGGTCTTTGACTGTAAGGAATTCTATCCCGGCACTTGCAAGGCACTGTTTGACTGCGGCCCGAACTTCAGACTGCAAAAGACGGGCTTGTGAGCAGTCACAACATAGTATTTGAGGAATCCCATTCACACCGGACAGTCCTGAGGTTAGCACAACGGCGCCCTGTCGCAACAACACATAGGGAGCGCGACCGTCTCCGGCCACATCCACCCGACAACCGATCCGACGACCCATTCGGATCACGCAAACCCGACGCCCGAACGTTGACCAGTTGAAACTGTGTGTCTGTCCCCATATCGCCAAGACTATGTGTCTGTCCCCATATCGCCCGGAATGAAGCTTCCGGTGTCTTTGGCAAGTGAGCAGGTGAGATTTCCGTGTTAGGCCCCGTACACCGGCAACGGTGGATTGGTCTTCCACCGATTGGCGGTGAAATCGGGGAACTCGACCGGTTGCCCGCCTTTTGCCACCGATTGAATGCTGAGCGGGAACACGGCTGACCATGTGACGGCGTCATAGACATCCTGTGGCCCCGATGCCTTTGCCCGGACACTTTTCAGGAAATCGTGGAACATGAGGTACTCGGCACCGCCATGGCCGCCGCTGCTCAACGCCGGGGCGCGCAAGGTTGCCCAGAGCGGGTGTTCAAATCGTTTCTGATATGGCGCGAACGGCTCCCATTCATGAGCCCCGTTGTTCTCCGTTTCGAGGCAGATGCGATCGGTCGTGCCGAGGTAGATGCCTTTGACACCTTCCAATCGAAGGATGAGATCATAGGGCCGGTGTGTCATAAGGTTGAAGTAGAGCGTCACGGTCCGGCCAGACGCGGTCACAAGAAGGGTGGTGTTGACATCGCCCAATGCGTAGCGGTGTTTGGCCGCGGGATGGTCGGCGCCGAACCGCTTGCCGGCATATTCCTGCAACCCACGCGCAGGCGTACTGACGCTGGTTAACGAAACGAACCTGTCACCGCGGTTTATGTTCATCCATTGTGCGATCGGCCCGAGCGGATGCGTTGGGTAAAGGTTACCGTTCTTTGTCAGGACGTGTTGTCCGCGCCATGTGAGCTGTCCGGTTTCATCGAACATGATTGAACGGCAGTCATGCTGGTAACCCGCCTCGCAATGCTGGATTTCGCCAAACAACCCCTCGCGGATCATTCGGAGCAGAGCTAACACATTTTCGTAATAACAGACGTTCTCCAGCATCATGCAGGGGATGCCGGTCTGTTCCGAAGTCTGCACAAGGTCCCGGCATTCTTCCAACGTGATCGCCGCGGGGACCTCGACACCCGGGCATTTGCCCGCGCGCATGGCGCCAACAGCCATTCGCGCGTGCCATTCCCACGGGGTGGCGATAATCACCGCGTCAAGATCAGTTCGGTTAACCATTTCTTCCCAAACAGATTCGCTCCCGGCATAGACTGTCGGACGGCGGTTCTTCTTTTTCTCCACAAGGCTGGCAGCCTGCTCGGCTCGCTCGCGAACCACGTCGCACACAGCAGGGACTTCAACCTGCGAAAACAGAAGCAGCGTTTGGAGCAAGCTGGTGCCGCGTCCGCCGGTCCCGATCATGCCGCATCGGACAAGGTCGTGACTTTGCGCGGCGGTCACGAAATTGGTTGCGAGAGCTGCGGTGGCTGCAGCGCCGGTCTTGAGGAAGGATCGTCGGTTCATTCCGTTGCCAAGCTACACCAGACTGATCGCGGAAGTGAACACTGAAAGATGCAGCCGCAGCGGGCGACTTCAGTCGGCGGGCTCGATTTTACGCAATAGGGACTGGGATCCAATCCCAACAAGTCAGTTTCTCTGTATCTGCTTCTCTAGCAGCAGATAAGCCGGTCACAACAGCGCCGCCTCTCTGGGGTGAGTTGGATAAGGTGACAGGCTCGTTGTTTGGGTTTTGACCCCGGATTGTGGTATGGCCCGGAAATTGCCCCTTGTTCCGGTCCGCGGTTGCCGAAGTCTGTGCAGGTACCCCTCGGATGCAGATATGGGGACAGACACGCTGTTTGGGCGTTAAAACAAAGCGGCAGCAAGCTGCCGCACTCCAAGCGCTTCGCGCCTGCCAACGCCCACTGCATCCGCGGCAGCGCGTGAAAAACCATCGGGATCAGCGCGCTCTTCCTTCCGACGGAGTCGCAGAGCATATTTCGCAGCCCGGCGTGGGTGAAGGTCCGAGGGGGTGCAAGAGCCGGGGGCGTTGCCTGTCAGGCAACTTTGGTTCCGGCTGCGCCGGGCTGGGAAATATGCCGACTAGAAATCGAATTGTCTGTAAGCGCCAAAACGGGCGAGATCGTCTTCGCCTAGCGAGTCTGGAGGTTCGGTTGTCTTGTGTCTGCTTTTTGCACAAAGGCGGTTCCAGAGCTCGGTGCGCACGTAACGCTGGTGGACTTTTTGGAAACGATGTTTGCGAAGGAGATCAAGCGCCTCTTGTTCCTTTCCAAGGTCAGCCATCAGCGCGATTCGCCGTTCGATCACCCAGTCGTCCTCAGAATTCTCGACGCGCTCCAGCCACTTCTGCCGCTCCGGCAATGTCGAAGGCCCGATGGCAGCCAGTGCGAGGTCGCGTTCCACAACGATCTGCGGGTGACACGCCAGAACCGAGCAATCAATGCGTTGAAAGCTGGCGACAGCCTTGGCTGGTTGGTTAAAACAGCGCAGGTAAAGCCGCGCTGCCAACGCAGCCGCGCGTGGATCGCCAGATTCTTCCAGTGCACTCAGAGCCGCAGTGAATTCGCCCCGGCCCGCCAACCACGCGCCATGCTGAAAAATCCACAGATCACGGTGCGGGCGGGCTGAATTATTCGCGGCCCATTGTAGGGCTTCGCCCAGTTCATCCATGCCACTTGGCGCCCACCAGTTGCTTGTCAGCCCTGGCGGCGAGGGCAGTCGATTGGCTGCACGTGTGCGCCATGCAGCGACCAGTTCAGCCCAGGGATCGACCGAGGGCCTTGGGGGCCACTCGAACCACGGGACGTCCGCAACATCCATAAGTTGCACCGCAGGCACGGCCAGCTTGTGCAGATCGATCCGCTCTGAGCTGGGAAACCAGAACTCCGAATGGACATGAACTTGGCCCGGGGCCAATGTCCGGAGGAGAGACTGATCACGGATTGGTCCGCCTTGAATTTCGACGTAACCTTCGCTGCTCAGCGAGCCCAATTGTCCCCATCTTTCGTGCTTGCCAGTGCCATAGCTCCAAAGCTTCATTCCGGGTGCGGCAGTGGAATCGGCGACGTGATAGAGTCCGCAGCCGAGGCTCGGGGTGAAAACTCCGAAAGCGGGCAGGTTGGGACTCAGCCAGAAGAAACCAATCATACGATCCAGATCGCCAACGCACTTTGGACCGGCCGTGCCCCAGTCGATGGTCTGGACGTCAGCGCCGTGGGCGAGCACTGGACCGGCCGGAAAGTCAAAAGCCGTGTCTTCGCGGGCTGGCAGACCGGCGTTCGACCACGACATCCACTCTCTGGTTTGGCTGGTCGGGTTCCGAAAAAAACATCGCTGGGCAAGAAAACCGTCGCCTTCGCCCAGAGAAAACTCGACCGTCCACTGGAGTCCGTATCGCAACTCCCGTTCGCCCACCCAAACATACGCGCGTCCGCCCTTTTTCTCTGCCTGCCAATGGATTTTCTCGATTTGCGACGGGGTGTGTGAAATGGGGAAACTGACTTCGATACCGCCCGGGACAAAGGCGAACCTCGGCAAAACGCGAACCGGCTTGACCGATTCCGGCACAAAAAGCGTTTCGCGGCCTGACCTTTTGTCGAACAACGAGTGCA
>JAAYVR010000042.1 GCA_012517065.1 Verrucomicrobiota bacterium
AATCGCCGCGCTCCTGCCGGCGCCTTAGAGGAAACACCGACGGCCGGCAGCGCGGCGGTCCTCGGCCGCATCAACCCGACGACCGACCCTATGCCCCGTTTAGATCAGGCAAATGCGGCGCCCGAACATTCACCGGCCGGAATGCACAAACAACGTGCCTGTCCCCATATCGGCGTTGGCAAGCGCGAAGCGTTTGGAGTGCGGCGGCTTGCCGCCGCTTTGTTCTTACGCCCAAACAACGTGTCTGTCCCCATATCCCCGCGCAGCGATTCCGGTTCGACACCTACAATCACACCAGAGCAGGAAATGCCTTGTCAGGGTCAATCCCCAATTCCTTGATTGCGCGAGTGACCACTTTTGGCTCGACAGCGCCTCTGGTGGCCAGCGAATGAAGAGTTGCAACAACCACATTCTCAGCGTCCACCTCGAAAAACCGCCGAAGCCGCTCTCGAGTGTCGCTTCGGCCGAAACCGTCAGTGCCGAGCGTTGTGAGACCGCCGGGTACCCATGGTGCGATCAGGTCAGGAACAGCTTTCACGTTGTCGGAGACGGCCACGAACACGCCTGACTCCGGCGCAAGCGTGCGTTCGAGGTATGACCGGCGGGGCGTTTCCTGTGGGTGGAGTCGATTCCAGCGTTGGCACAACAAGGTCTCGGTGCGCAATCGTTTATAGCTCGTCGCACTCCACACGTCGGCTGAAACATCATACCGTTCAGCCAGAATCTCCTGGGCGCGCAAAGCTTCTCTGAGGAGAGGGCCACTGCCAAACAGATGAGCTTTGTGTGACAGTCCTTGAGGGCCTTGTTTGAATCTGTAAAGCCCCTGAATAATGCCCTCTTCGCAGCCTGCAGGCATCGGTGGCATGCGGTAGTTCTCGTTGTACAGGCAGATATAGTAGAAAAGCTCCTCGTTCTCGAGGTACATTCGACGAAGCCCGTCCGCAATGATCACCGCCAATTCGTAGGCAAAAGCGGGGTCGTAGGTGAGCAGTGTCGGGACCGAGCTGGTCAACAAAAGGCTATGGCCATCCTGGTGCTGAAGCCCTTCGCCGGCGAGCGTTGTTCGGCCCGCAGTTGCTCCGAGCAGAAATCCCTTTGCTCGGATGTCCCCGGCCAGCCACATCAGGTCGCCCACCCGCTGGTAACCGAACATGGAATAATAAGTGTAGAACGGGATCATGTTCACGCCGTGCGTTGAATAGGATGTCGCAGCAGCGATGAACGAAGACATGGCCCCGGCTTCGGTTATGCCCTCTTCGAGAATCTGCCCGTCAGGCATTTCACGATAGTAGAGCAGCGATTTCATATCTACCGGCTCGTAAAGCTGGCCACGGTGCGCATAAATGCCGATTTCGCGGAACAACGCGTCCATCCCAAAAGTCCTGGCCTCGTCGGGTATGATTGGCACGACGTGCCGCCCGATCTTCGGGTGCCGGACCAACAAGCTCAGCATCCGCACGAAAGCCATCGTCGAAGAAACCTCCATCGTTCCTGAACCTCTGAGGAACTCTGCGAAAAACTCACGGCCGGGAACTTCCAAAGCCGGTGCTGAAGATGACCGGGCCGGGAGAAAACCGCCCAGAGCTTTCCGGCGTTCCTTGAGATAGATGGTTTCGGGACTGTCATCCGGAGGACGATAAAACGGGGCTTCGGCGATTTCTTCATCGCTGATTGGAATGTTGAACCGGGTTCTGAACTCGCGGAGCTCTTTCTCATTGAGTTTCTTTTGCTGATGAGTGATGTTGCGGCCTTCGCCTGCCTCGCCGAGGCCGTAGCCTTTGACTGTCTTTGCCAGGATAACTGTTGGCGTGCCGCGGTGATTGACTGCGGCATGGTATGCGGCATAGACCTTTACCGGGTCATGCCCGCCCCGGAGAAGCTTCCGAATCTGCTCGTCAGTGAGATGGTTCACAAGTTCGAGCAGTTCCGGATATTTTCCGAAGAAATGCCGGCGGATGTAACTGCCGGGTTCGACCGTGTATTTCTGGTAATCGCCGTCCAACGCTTCTTCCATTCGCTTGACGAGCAGACCGGTCTTGTCCGCGGCCAATAGCGGGTCCCAATCAGACCCCCAAATGACCTTGATGACATTCCACCCTGCGCCACGAAAGAGGGCTTCGAGTTCCTGAATGATCTTGCCATTGCCACGGACAGGGCCGTCCAGCCGCTGCAAATTGCAGTTGACCACCCATGTCAAGTTATCGAGATGTTCGCGCGCTGCGAGGGTGATCGAACCCAGCGTTTCCGGTTCATCACATTCGCCGTCGCCAACAAAACACCACACACGCGGTTCAGGGTCGGAAATCAAACCGCGCGCTTTGAGGTAGCGATTGAACCTCGCCTGGTAGATTGAAAGGATTGGCCCCAACCCCATCGAAACAGTCGGGAATTGCCAGAAAGAAGGCATCAGGTAAGGGTGCGGGTAAGACGGCAATCCACCGCCCTCGGCCAGTTCTTGCCTGAAGTTATGCAAGTCTTTCTCGTCCAAACGTCCTTCCAAGAACGCACGCGCGTAAATGCCCGGAGAAGCGTGCCCCTGCAAATAGACGATGTCGGCCGGGTGACCGTTCCCGGCACCTTTGAAGAAATGATTAAAGCCAACTTCGTACAACGTTGCGCATGACGCGTAAGTCGAGATGTGTCCGCCCAATCCGCTGTGAAGCCGGTTCGCGTTCACCACCATAGCCATTGCGTTCCATCGAATGTAACTCTTGATGCGTTTCTCGATGGCGCGGTCGCCGGGCATTGGCGGCTGTTGATCGGCCGGAATCGTATTCAAATAGGGTGTGCTGGTTGGTTCCGGCGCTTCAATGCCGGCTGCTCTGAATCGCTCCAACATGCCGGTCAAAAACCGCCGTGCGTTCTCGTGCGGGCCATTCTCGAGTGCGATCCTGAGCAGTGATTCGTGAGCATCGAGCCAACGTCCCATGTCAGGCGTGGTCGCCCCGTTGGCCAGTTGTTCCTGAAGTGTCGTCTTGGACGGTTTCACGCAGTGATTCAGAGCACTGAATCGCGTCTTGTCAACACCGACAGTTGCAGGTTTAATTCGGAGCTTTCGGCACGTACCATAGCCATGTTGGAGCCGACCGGGTATTTGCGCCGCACAAAGGTTGGAATGCAAATGGAAATGAAACCATTGTCGGTCGGCCGAAATGGACACGAAAAATGGATTACAAAGAAACATTGAATTTGCCGCGCACCGGGTTCCCGATGAAAGCGGACCTTGTGGCCCGTGAACCCGAGCGCCTTGAACGCTGGCAAGCCGCCAAGCTTTACGAAAGCATTCAGGCCGCCAGAAAAAACTCGCCAAAGTTCGTCTTGCATGACGGCCCGCCGTTCGCCAATGGCGACGTCCACATCGGCACCGCCATGAACAAGATACTCAAAGACATCATCGTCAGATACAAAACACTCCGCGGCTGGCAGGCACCGTTCATTCCCGGCTGGGACTGCCACGGCTTGCCAATCGAGTTCAAAGTCGTTCAGGACCTTCGGAAAAGGGGCAAGACCGATCACGGCGCCTCAGAAATCCGCAGTGAGTGCGAGGCGTACGCGCTCAAGTATGTGGACGTGCAGCGCGCCCAATTCCAGCGTTTGGGAGTGCTTGGCGATTGGGATAATCCTTACCTAACGCTGCACCGCGAGTACGAAGCCGAGGAACTGCGCCTTTTCGCGAGCCTCGTCGAGCAGGGATTCGTGTACAGAGGCAAGAAACCGGTCTATTGGAGCATTCCATGCCGAACCGCCCTCGCCGAAGCCGAGGTCGAGTACAAAGACCATATCAGCCAGAGCATCTATGTAAAATGCCCGGTCGTCGGAAGACCCGGAACATTCGTCGTGATTTGGACCACCACGCCATGGACTCTGCCGGCCAATCTGGCCATCGCTTACAATTCAACCTTCAGTTATTCATTGGTCCGGGTCGGTGTGGGTGAAGACGGCCGCTGCGAGGATTACATCGTCTCGACAATGCTCTTAAGCACGGTTGCAGACAAGTGCCGTTGGCATCCGTACCAAATCGTCCGCAGCCTTGACAGCCTGCACCTCGCCGGCCTCGAATATCAACACCCGTTCTGTAATCGCACAGGCAAACTCGTCCCCGGCGACGAGTTCGTGGATAACGAGACCGGCACGGGTTTCGTCCATATCGCCCCCGGGCACGGCCTCGAAGACTATGTCCTCGGCTCCAGAATCGGCTTGCCAATTTACTCACCCGTCGATGATGAGGGACGCCTCGCCTACACTGACGATCTCCCGATCGAACAACAAATGCCGGCGGCCATGGTCGGCAAGTCCATCCTTGAACAGCACGGGGAAAGTGAAGCGAACTCGGCTGTCTTGCATGAACTCCGAACGCGCGGCGTCCTCCTGTTCAGCGAGCATTACCATCACTCCTACCCGCACTGCTGGCGAAGCAAAACGCCGGTAATTTTCCGGGCCATGGAACAGTGGTTCATCAACATTGACCACACCCCGCAAGGGCAAACCGGCACAAGCGAAGGTTCCAACGCCAAATCAACCCAGCCGCAAGAGCCACAGAAATTCCGCGACCGCGCCCTGGCCGCAATCGAAAATGTCGAGTGGATTCCTGCGTGGGGCAGAAGCCGAATCGAGGCGGCGGTCAAGTCACGGCCTGACTGGTGCATATCCCGCCAACGAACCTGGGGCGTCCCCATCCCCGCGTTTTACGACGACAAGGGCAATCCAATCCTCGACATCAGAATCATTCGCAAAGTGGCCGACATCGTCGAAAAAGAAGGGTCTGGTTTTTGGTTCGAGCTGCCAGCCGAACAATTGTGGGCGCGATGCCGCCCCGCCGATTGGGCCGGCCCCGAAGCAGTCAGGAAATCCACCGATACACTCGACGTCTGGATCGATTCCGGATCGTCATCGCGCGCAGTGATTGCAGCAAGACCGGAATTGCGCGGCTCGCCCCTGCCCTTCCAAGCCGATCTTTACCTCGAAGGCAGCGACCAACACCGCGGCTGGTTCCAATCTTCACTCCTGCTGTCCCTCGCAGGAAATGGCGCGCCTCCTTTCCGGCAGGTGTTAACCCATGGCTTCGTTCTCGACGCTGACCGCGAAAAAATCGCCAAGAGCAAACAGAGCACAGGCGGTTACGTAAAACCCCAGACCGCCGATGCGTACGTGAAGCAATGGGGAGCCGATGTCGTGCGGCTCTGGGTCGCTTCACAGGAGTTTCAAGGCGATATCGTCGTCAGTGAAGACCGGCTCGAGAAAGTGGCCGAGACTTACCGGCTCTTGCGCAATACACTGCGCTTTCAACTGGCCAATCTTTTTGATTTCGACCCTCGACAACACGCCGTGCCCATCGATCAGCTTGACGGGTTGGACAGGTGGATTCTCGACGAGTACGCAAGAGTCGAGGCCGATGTTCTGCGGTCCTATGAGAAATACGATTTCCACCTCGTCTATCAACGTGTAAGCCAGTTTGCTGCGGTCGAACTCTCCGCACTGTACCACGATATCGTCAAAGACCGGCTTTATACCGACCCGCCCAATTCGCACCGGCGCCGTTCAACGCAAACTGCGCTCCACAAGCTTGTCCAAGGCCTTTGCAAATGCATTTCACCCATCCTGTGCTTCACCGCAGATGAAGCGTGGGAGTTCATCCCCCATCCGGACTCCCCGTCAGTCCACACCGCAGAGTGGCAGCCGCTCGGACCGGTTTGCACAAAGACCGAACAGGAAACATGGACAATGCTGATCGGCTTGCGCGAACGCGCGCTCCCTGAACTCGAAACCGCACGCCAAAACAAACTGATCGGCAAAGCGCTCGAAGCACAGGTCGCACTCGAAGGCCCCCCGCAGGCGCTTGCCCCGTTCCTTCCCCACAAGGAAGCGTTGCGTGAGCTACTGAACGTCTCGAATCTCGAGTTCAATGAGATTCCAGCACCGCCCGTGCCTGAAACTGCAACCGATGTCATAATAGCTTCAGCAGCGCTGCCAAAAATCACCGTTTCACGCGCTGAAGGAAAGAAATGTGAACGTTGCTGGCACTGGGACAAGGAAGTCGGCGCCAACTCCGCCCATCCCACCCTGTGCCCGCGGTGCATCCAGTCGATCAGTTAGCGAGGCTCGGCCTCAGACCGACCGGGCATGCGGTGCCGTAATGCGCAACTGGTGATCGCCCTTCTCGGTGCGTGCCGCGGATGGCTTAAATGACACGGACGTGAAAGTGCACATGACTCAGCCGTCTTTCGGGTCAGCATAACTGCGTGTCTGTCCCCATATTGCCCCATTTCGACTTTGGCGCTTGGGATCGTTTGACAGGTGCGCTCGGTTGTCAAAAGTGACGATCGAGGTGACGACAAAGTTTGACGGAGCGCCAAGAAGGAACCTCCAAACTTCTGCGTCCTGCCTGAAGGCGCGACTCTGACGCACCGCGCGGTCGAACCATGGTCCGACGCAGAGTCTCGCCAGATTTCCGGCCAGCCCCGCCAAAAGACCATCACCGGACAAGTTCACATCCGGTGAACGTCACCTCACCGTCTTTGAAACCTTTGCAGCGCCCCTTTATCACAACCGTGTCGCCCACATTCATCAATTCGGCTTCACCTTTGGCACCCGCTCTGGCGACGAGCGTCCTGCCTTTCTGCTTCGTGTAAACGGCCGGGTATTTGTCCACGTAATTGAACCCGCAAACCACAGAAATACCACGCGCGCCGGTGTCCAGCAACACGTCGAACCGCCGGACAACCAGTTTGACGTCGAACCGCTCGACTTGGCCTTTGACCTGGAAAACCCGCCCAACGTAACGCTGCTGCGCGGCTTCGGGCTGATTCGCAAAATGAACCGCCAGTTCCGACGCTTCAACGACCTCACCTTCTCCAAGCGCCGGGAGAGATGCAATCGGCCTTGCCAACGCCTCGACCCGATTTGCTTCCGTTGAAACACGCGGTTCAGGTTGTGCGCTCTTGAGCCGTTTGTTTTCTTCTTGAAGCCGCCGAAGTTCCTTGCGCGCGTTCTCGAGCTCGCGCTGCAAGCGGTCCACTTCTTCTTGCTTCTGTTTGAGTTCGTCTCCGGCGCGCGGCAGTTCCGACGCGCTTGCCAGAGGTGCAGTCGATGCCAGCAATCCGACGATCAACAACTGAAGCAAGGTATCAGCATTCTTCATGCGAACAAACTCGAGGTAGATTGACGAGTCCGCCTCTCCAACTCAGGCGCTCACTTCCTTCGGGTTTGGACCGTATTGGTTCGGTCCGGGAGTGCTGTCCAGGACCATAAACACCAGCAAAACTATAAAACCAACAACCGGGACAAGCCCGATCAACAACCACCAACCGCTGCGGCCTGTGTCATGCAAACGGCGCACTGCTACCGCAATCCCGGGAATAAGCACGGCCAAACCATAAATCGCGCCAAGCACACCGGGACCGCCAAAGAGCCCTTCGATGAAACCCAATACAAATGAAATAATGACGTTGAACAATACGAAAAACCAGTATTCTCTCCTTCTCGCTCGTCCTTCAAATACTGCGTACTTTTTCAGGGCTTCTAGATACCAGTGCATGTTAATCCTTTCAGTTGATTTCTCAGTGGCTGCATTTGGCGCCGCACACCTGGCCGCCACTAATGTTGCATGACACCTGCGCGGCTCTCCGTCACGCCAGTGCGGACTCTGAACTCAGGAATCTATTCGTCAAGAGGAATTAAAGATGAACGGCTTGCGAAAGCTCTACACTGCACAGTGCCATTCTGGAGCCGCAACGCCGCGATGTCACATCGCCCATTCGGGCGGATTTCGCAGTCGATGGAGCGTTTCACCGGCTTTCGGAACAAGCAAAACACCCTCAGCTTCGCGGCCCGCGAATTCCTCGGGTCTGATGCTAGTTGGATCCCGGTACCCAAGGTTGACCGATCGACATCTTCTCTCCGAAATGCCGGTCGCGAGCACAACCCGCGCCCGCGGCGTTTCTCGTCCCTCAACGTACGTGCCCAGCCCGAAAACGTGCGTGGAATGCGCAAGAACACCCCACGGATAGCCCTTGAACTTGTCCCATTGACCAAGAAAGTAATCACGGCAATGGTAGCCGACTTCTTCGATCACCTTGCCATGAGTGGCGGAAAACTCCGTGATGTGCGGTGCGTAAATTATGAGCTCGCCGCCGTCCGCGAGGACAGGCTCGAGTTTGTACATGCACTTCCCAGCAGTCCAAATCTCGTCATACATCTTCGGCGCACACGCCAGTATTTTGCCGTACGGCCGATCATGGTAGATGACGTGCAACTGGTTGGACAGGTCGCTCGCCGGGTCCCATGCTTCCTCGGGCGTTCCTGCGAACAAGCCGGCCAGCTCCTCGCCTTCAACGACCAGACAAAAACAGGCCTTTGGCACGCGTATCAATGATGCCGCTTTGTCAACCACGCGACGCACCGGCGTCCATTTCCGGCCGATAATCTTCGGAGTTGTTATTACTGCTCCCAGCCAGTGGAAAAAGTTGAGTATCTGCGGCCCCGCAACTCCGGGAAAGAAGTACTTGTTCCCACCTGAAAACCCGACAACTTCATGCGGAAACACAGGCCCGATGATTATCAGCCGATCGTATTCAAGCAGACGCCGGTTGATCTCGATCGGCACTTCCATCTCGAACCGGCCCTCGGTAAGCGCGCGCACATCCCTGGCGCCTATGGTGCCGATCGTTACAAGGGCCGATGCCTCATTCCACGCGTGATTGTAGAATTCCACGTTCGCATACTCGTGCCGGCGCTCGGCCGCCGTGATACCAAGCCGCTCGCAAATGGCCGTCTCGCTCATCGGTTGATGCGTGCCAAGAGCCACAAGTACGTCGAACCGCGTTACAACACCGGCAAGGTGGTTGTGCAGCGGCCGGAACACAGAACCAACCGGCGCCGTCCTTGTACCGTCAGGAACGATCACCAAGGTTCGCTTGCCTTCGTACCACACCGCCGGGCAGGCCTCGCGCACAATGCTTCCCACTTCCTCCGGCTCGATCGCTTTGCCCTTCTTTGCAATGGCCGAAATCATCTGATCAGATGGTCTGTGCCAGAAACCCGCCGTCCACACGAATATCCGCGCCCGTGACAAACCCGCTCGCCTTGTCACTGGCCAGGAAAATCACCGCACCGATCAGTTCTGACGGTTCACCCATCCGGCGCATTGGCGTGTGATCCAGTATGGCTTTCGCCCGCGATGTCGGCGATCCATCCGCGTTGAACAGCAACCGCCTGTTTTGCTCCGCAGGGAAAAAACCAGGCGTGATTGAATTCACGCGCACGCCTTTGGTCGCCCACTCGCGCGCAAGAAATCTTGTCAAGTTCAGCACCGCAGCCTTCGCAGCCGAATACGCCACCACACGCGACAGCGGTATGTGCGCCGATACGCTCGCGATATTGATAATGCTGCCGCGACCTCGTTTCACCATCGCTGCCCCAAACTCCTGACACGGGAACAGCACGCCACCGCACAAGTTGAGATCGAAGTTGGCACGCCATGCTTCAGCACTCAGGTTCTCAAAAGGACGATCCTCAGTAACTTGCGCGGCTGGGTCGTTCCCGCCCACTGCGTTAACGAGGATTGTTGGCGCGCCAAGTTCGCGCGTTACTGACTCATGTGCTGCGCGCAAACTGGTCCGGTCAAGCGCATTCGCCTGGACAAAAACAGCACGCCGGCCTTTGTCAGCGATGCTTTTGGCCCGCGCCTGGCCGCGTTCCACAGCGAAATCCAGTATTGCAACGCTGGCGCCTGCTTCTGCCAAGCCCTCGGCCATCGCACCGCCGAGAGCGCCTCCCGCGCCCAACACCACTGCCACTTCGTTTGAAAGGTCAAATATGTTCATCACACTTCCCAGTCTGAACCAAACCGTCTGCGTCGTGAAGGCAAAATGGATTCTGCGGCCCCACGCATTAGCACGGGCATTCCACGTGCCAGCAAATCTCACCAGCCGAACCTTCGGATTCGCACATGCCTTCACTCCAGTGAGATTTCCGGGAGCCGAAGCCATCGCACATCCGGACCGCGATTCGGGAGAGATTGCCGGGCTGAGATGTGTGGCCCGCCCATATTGATTGCAGATGACGCGGCGCTGACACCACAACACACACGCCAGTTCTTGACCTCAGCGCATGAATGACCAAAATCCGCACATGAATCACAACTGTAGCTCCAAGAACCAATACCGCCACACGGACAATGCCAAGCCACCCCTCAAACGCAGAGAGTTCATTGGAACCATCGGATTGGCGTCGTTTGCTTCCATGATGACCCTCACCGGGAAAGGCGCCGATCTGCGCGAAAACCGCAAGCCATGGCAACCCGTGTCGAATCGAAAAGTCCGCGTCGGCATCGTTGGGTATGGTGTTTGCAAATTCGGGGCCGCTTTCGGTTTCCAGGATCACCCGAACGTCGAAATCGTCGCCGTAAGCGACCTGTTTCCTGATCGGCGCGCGGGTTTGATGGAAGCTTGTCGTTGTGGCAAATCATACGATTCCCTCGAAGAGCTCGTCAAAGACCCGAAAATCGAGGCGGTCTTCGTGGCCACGGACGCGCCGAGCCACGCGCGGCATTGCATTCTTGCCATGGAACATGGAAAACACGTCATGAGCGCCGTGCCGGCTGTTTGGGGTTCCTTGGAAGATGCCGAACGGCTCATCGAGACCGTGAAACGGACCGGTCTAAAATACATGATGGCTGAAACGAGCTGCTACCATGCCTCGTGCCACGCGATGCGCACAATTTATCGTGCAGGCGGTTTTGGCCGAATCGTCTATTCCGAAGGCGAGTATTATCATTACATCACCGAACCGATCGACTCGTACAAGGGCTGGCGCATAGGATCGCCGCCATTGTGGTATCCAACCCATTCAACTGCCTACTACATTGGCGTTACGGGGAAACGGTTCACAAGTGTTTCATGCGTCGGGTTCAAAGGGAAATCGCCGGTTTACCAGCCGGGCGGCAACAAGTACGGGAACCCGTTCTCGGATGAAATCGCCATCTTCGAAACAAGCGAGGGCGGCGCTTCACGCATGCTCATGTGCACTTCAATCGCAAGGCTCATCGACGAGACAGGACGCGTTTTCGGCGAACGCGGCCGCATGGCTGGCATGCAGTATTTCGGCGAACTTGAAGAGAACCTGCCAGACATCTCCCGCCCCCCACTTCCGCCCGGCGTGCCGGAAGGCGGACACGGCGGCTCTCACGGCCCGTTGATGCACGAGTTCATTTCGTCCATTCTCGAAGATCGCGAGCCGCTGGTAAACATCGACGAAGCACTCGCCATGACCGTTCCGGGAATAATTGCACATGAATCCGCGATGCGAGACGGTGAACGCCTGAAGATTCCCGCTTTCGAGAGGAAGAAAACTTGATCGCAACTTACCAAGCGCCTTTGTAAATCGGCGCAAACGAGGCCGATTGATGTTCGGTCATGTTGGCAATGCTCTTCCACTGCACCGCGCCGTCCAGTGTTGCAACGTTGCCACCCGCCGCACCTTTTTCCCGCGGGCTTTCACCTTGCGTGGGCGCCACAAAGACCGACCCCGCTTTCTTGAGCGAACCACGCGGCGTGTGTGGAACCATTACCCACGGCAAGTCACCCCCAGAACACCAACTGTTTGCGTCGGAAAACAGTATATTGGTGGGCGCATCGGAAGATTTTTGTGGTGAAACCCAGCCCGGGTTTTCGGTTTCAGGTCCCATTGGCCGCCCACCGTGATAATGGTACCCGATAAAATAACCCATGCCTTGTTCACGCCGTCCCTGGCTTTCTGGTGCGTCAGCGAGGTTGACTCCCCAGTCCATGTTCGGGCAGTCAATGATCTTTCCGCCGTAAAGATTCGTGATCAGCTCGAACGACCGAGTCCCAAGGCAAATCAAGAACCACCCTCCATTGTCGAGCGTTCCATCGAAAAGCCGGTCTTGGTTGTCGTCTGCGTACATGTCTGCTGCAGTCGTTAGTTGTCTGAGATTGTTCTGGCAAACGGTCCGGCGAGCTTTCTCCCGCGCTGCAGACAATCCGGGAAGAAGAAGCGCCGCAAGTATCGCAATGATCGCAATTACAACGATGACCTCGACAAGGGTAAAACCCCTCGTGAACAGCTTTCTGGCATCATCCCGAGAAATCAACCACGGGCATGTGGCACAGCCCGGCAAACACTGTTTTGGCACAGGCACCATGGAACACCACCAAGGGCTCTCGACGGACAACGCCGGTTTCGGCACAGCGGCATTCCGGCAATCAACACAGTTGGCAGCACTGGAGCGTCCCGTTTCGCATAGGCCGCGCCGGGTTCATCGCTTCTTCAGCGTCAGAGAAATGCCAGACCCTTTTATGTCGATAAACACGGTGTCGAGCGTGGCGTTTGTTGTTATCGCTCTGATATAAGCCGGATCGGCCAGTTGTGAGTCAATGTTGTGCGCAACAACCAATCCCCCGGGCCGCAACAGCGGCAACAGTTTCTCGAGGTAGTCCACGTAACCCGTCTTGTCCGCATCCAGAAATATCAGGTCGATTGGTTCCTTCAACTTCTTTACCTGCTCGTGCGCGTCTCCTTCGACCAAGGTAACAATGGAACCGGCACCGGCGCGCTTGAAATTCTCCCTGGCGATCGCGGCACGCTGCGCGTCTATCTCGTAAGTTGTCAGTTTTCCGCCCGTTTTGCGCAGAGCAAGGCAAAACCAGATGCCCGAGTACCCGTACGAGGTACCAAGTTCAACCACATGCTTTGCGTCCGTGCTCTCGGCGAGCAATCGCAACAGCCGCCCATCTTCCCGGGGGACACTCATCGAGCCGCGGCGTTGGTTGGCGTCCATGTCGGCGAGCACATCAAGTATTTGCTTTTCGGCGTCGTCTTTCGGTAGAGGCGCCGATGAAAAATCGTAGCTTGCGTTCCGACGGTACTGAAACGCACCCCGTTGCTGTGCGATCACTGTGGCGCTTGTTGCAACAATCAACAGCGCACAAAACAAAAGTCTAGCCTTGGCCATAATTCATTATCTTCCTGGGTTTTTTACTTCTCGGCGGAACACACAGCGTAACATCATTCCGTTGCTTCGCGCTCAAACCCACCAAATTGGATGGCGGCAAAAACACGGCACTCACCATGCCCCGTGGCAACCAACAATCGAATCGTTACAGTGATTCATCACGCGGGCAAATCCTTGCCCGTGGTTGTGATGGTCAATTTGCCGTGTTTCACGCCTTTGGCACTGATCAACCGATCCGCAATCCGCTGGATTTCAGACGGCCTGCCACGCACCACCAAAACTTCAAGGCAATTGTGATGGTCAAGGTGCACGTGCAAGGTCGAGATTATCGAATCATGATGGTCATGTTGCAAATCAGTCAACGTCTCCTGAAGACCGTGTTTGTGATGGTCGTACACGAGCGTGATCGTTCCCGCTATTTCTTTCCCAGCAAACTTCTGCTGATGCTCGACAAGCCACGCGCGAATCATGTCGGCAACAGCCAATGACCTGCTGCTGTACCCTTTCTCGCCTGCGATTTGGTCGAGCTGTCGAGCAAGATCGGATGGCACTGACACCGTGAACCGAGCAACTCCAGAGCCACGCGTCGTCTTCATGGGATCAACACTACAACAGGGCACAACCCCGTCAATGACCGACTCGATTGCCCTGTATTACTAAATACGAATTGAGAATGGCCAAAGGCCCGATCCATACCAGCCTTGCGCACCGCCCCATGCGGGTGGGCCAAATCAGTTACACCCAAGGGCTGCAAGCCCGGACTATCCCAGCAGAGTTTTCGTGTATTTGGTGTGTTTCGTGGTTGGGACAAGTTCAATCCAAACCCACTCGCCCGGAACTCTTAGCGGAATGAAACTTTGGGTGTCTGGGTCTGGTCAGGCGATGAGATTTGCTAGCTGGGGGGGATAGTTTCATGCGGTTGGGACTTGCTCCGGCAAGCTTGCGTCCAGTGGTGGTTTGATCAGAGTCCTTTTCCCAGCGACGAAGTCGCAGGGTATATTTCCCAGCCCGGCGTGGCTGAAGGTCCGAGCGTTGCAAGAGCCGGGGGCTTTGCCGGCCAGGCGACTCTGGTTCCGGCTACGCCGGGCTGGGAAACATGCGGTCCAAGACAAAGTCCCTCTGGACATTCAACGCTGAGGCTGACATTTTCATCCACGATGTCTTCAACGGTAGGTCCGCGGCAGGGCTGCGTATTCATTATGTTGTGCGCACCGACAGCCTGCTCACTCCGCCCACCGGATTGAAGTTCGAGATTTACAGTAATTGACGCATGAATGTTCTTCGACGGCTGCTGGCACGGGCATTTTTCCAAGGCAATCTTCTGCTCGCTTGTTTAACAATCGGCGCACTGCTGACCTCGGCGGTGATCGGTGCTCAAATCACCGGAACCGTGGTGGATGAACAGAGCGGAGACCTGCTCCCAGCGCGAATCTACATTCAAGACGCGGACGGCAACTGGCACTTCGTTGACCCAGCCTCTCCTCAAGGGTCCGCTGTTCGCTATGCGAAGACCAATTGGGTGAATCCGAAATCGGTCGAGGTTCATACAACCATCTCAGCCCATCCTTTTCGCGCTGAGCTCGCTCCGGGGAAGTACTCTTTCACAATCGAACGCGGCAAGGAGTACCGGCCTCTGGTCGGAACAATCGAGGTAAACGCACAGGACTTGCAACTCAGGTTTCCGCTCTCGCGCTGGATAAACATGGAAGCGCTGGGGTGGTTCTCAGGCGACACTCACTTACACCGAACCGTCGAAGAGTTGAACAATGTAATGCTCGCGGAAGATCTCAACGTCGCATTCCCACTGACATTCTGGGTCACCACAGCCTTTACGGCCCCAAGCAGGAGCGGGCTCAACATGCCCGGCGAAAACCAGGCAAAACTCGTTCTGCTGGACGAAACGCATGCGATATGGCCCAGAAACACAGAGTACGAGATCAACAGTATCGATTCCAAACAGCATACACTTGGCGCGCTCTTTCTCCTGAACCATCGATCCGTCTTAGCAAACGCAGTGCCGCCATGGGAACCCGTAGCCAACAAGGCAAAGTCCGAGGGAGCTTTGCTTGACATGGACAAACTGGATTGGCCTTTTGCTCTGATGTTGCCGCCTGTCACTGGCGCGCAGCTCTATGAGCTCGCCAACAACCACATGTGGCGGACCGAATATGCTTTCACCAACTATGTATCGTTCGCGCCACCATATTTGCACCCGCCGTACGGCAGCCGCGTTGGCACGGAGCGCGATTGGACCCTCTACACCTTCGGCATGTATTACACGCTGCTTAATGCGGGCTTTCGATGTGTCCCAAGCGCCGGCACGGCAAGCGGTGTTCATCCCGTCCCGGCCGGATTCGGCCGTGTCTATGTTCATCTCCCCGAAGGTTTCAGCTATGAGCAATGGACCAAAGCACTTGCGGCAGGCCGAAGTTTTGTCACCACAGGACCCATGCTTTTCGCCACGGTAAATGGCCGAGACCCGGGCGAGACTTTTCGTCAGACAGAGCCCAAAGCAGCCTACCAAATCGCGGGTTCGGTCATCAGCGAAGAACCGCTGGCGTTCATCGAGGTAATTCGCGACGGCATACCCGCAATCACAATCATGCCCAAAAACGAGCTGACACCCCAAGGCGCCAGACGGACGGAATTCACCGCCGACATCACATTTGATCACAGCGGCTGGCTCGCTGTGCGTTGTTGGGAAGAACGCCCCGGCGAACGATTCCGTTGGGCGCATACCGCGCCGTGGCACATCGTGCTTCCGGGCAAACCACTCCGGCCGAGAAAGGAAGAAAAGGATTTTCTCGTGAGCAGGATGCGGTTCGAAATTCAACGGAGCAGCAGCCTTCTGCCCCCTCAAGCCAGGGCAGAGTACGCACGCGCCCTCGCTTTCTATGAAAAGCTCGATGTGCAGGATAACTCACAACAAGTCTCCATGCAGGGTCGTCCCCCCAAAAACGAGATGGACCTGCGGTATTGGCTCGAAAACATGATTTGCGACCACGGTTTTACAGCGGATGAGGTGCGCATGGCAACCGGCCTCGGCCTTGATGCGATCGAAAAGGCTCAAAAGCAGTATGCCATCCCGAACACGAGATCGGCCTCCGCACGCCTGCAAAACCTCCGAGTCTTGCCGTATCCAGGCGGGCGTCACCCACGAAGCGGGTTCCTCGATGGCGCCCTGAACCCAACGCGCGACACAAAATTCAGCGTGTTTTTGCCCTGGGACGAGCGCAGCTACGTTGTCGTCGATGCACCAGAGGCAATTTGGTCCAATCTCGGACTCACGTTCCTCGCCCATGAACACATCCATACCATCTGGACCAAACAGGGCAAAACTCTCCAGCCCCTCGAATGGAATCGGCGGCCCGATGGCTCACTTGACTTCGAACGCGTGTTGCCCAACGGAATCGCCTTCGGAACAAAGGTCGTCCCAGGTCCCGATGCAGTCCGAATGGAAGCATGGGTCCGTAACGGAACGACAGAAACCTTGCGGGATTTGCGCTGGCAGGTCTGCATGATGCTTAAGGCCGCAGCCGGGTTCCACGAACAAACCGGCCAAAACAAGGCCATGCGCTCTCCTTACATCGCCTGCAAGTCCAACGACGGACGGCGATGGATAATTACCGCCTGGGATCCCGTGGGCCGCCTGTGGCAGAACCCGCCAGTCCCCTGCATCCATTCGGATCCGAAATTCCCAGACTGCCCGCCCGGCCAAACCGTGCGTGCTCGCGGCTGGATTTCTTTCTATGAAGGCAGCGAGCTCGATGCGGAACTGGAACGGATCGAAAACACAGGATGGCGCAGAACCGCATCCGCACCCTGAACCGGAAAATCTCATTTGCTCACCGGCCGAAAACAATCAAATCGCCGTGCACATCAGCCTGGCCCGGAAATCTCACCGCTTGACCAGCTCAAGACACCTAAAGCTTCATTCCGGTGAGATTTCCGGGCCAAGGAAACCCGCGCCCAGACGAGAGAATCTCAGTTTCCAGACCTCACACTGTGCTCTCCTCCGGAGCCGATTTCGGCAACGCGACTTTTGACACACTGGAGAAGATATCACTACTTGTTTCGTGTGGCGCGGGTTTCCCAAAGCACCCCGGGTGAGCTGAACGCTGCCAGATTTATCTGGCATTCCATTTCGGTTCGGAGCAGAGTCCTGCTCATATTGGCAGAAACGTATGAAAGTAATTCAAAGACTTTATGAACTTCAGGAATTGGAATTAGGCGGCGCTAAAGATTCGCCTGAGGCGAAACTGAGAATTGAGTCGATCCGAAAAGAAACGCCCGAACCTATCATGGGCCATTACGACCGGCTCCTCGCAAGGGGCAAACGAGCGGTAGCCATGGTCAGACACGGCGTCTGCACCGGATGCCGCATCAAACTCCCTTCCGGTTCGTATGCGGCCTTGATCCGTGATGACGACATCTCGATGTGCGAGAACTGTGGAAGGTATCTGCTGCTTTCGCCCGAAGAACAACCTGAACCCATCCAATTGCCCGCGCAACAGGTTCAACCCCCGCCACCACCCGTTGAACAAAAACCAAAGCCAACACGGCGAACAGCCAAACGAAAGAAACAGGTCCCAAAAGAACCCGCTTCTGTTAGGTCCGAATCTTAACCTTTTTTATGGTTCAGCAATGGGCTGCGGCATCACTACCACAGCCCATTTGAAATAGTTCTGACATCACCAAGCGCGCTCCGGAATGCTCGACGCTGGATCATCAATTGCCGCGTTCAATGTGAAGTTGGAGTCACACGGTCCATTCTCACAACACAGAACCGCTCCTCAAATCGACCTGTGCTCCGTGGTCGCAAGGCCGGCACTCAGATCGTTTCAATCTTGCTGTGCCGTGCTCTGCATCGCGCTGACGGCGTTGTCGGGGCCGGAACTCTTGTCTGCAGAATCCCGCACAAGAAACGCCGCTCAACCCTCAGTGGTGATTCACCCGGCCAAGACCTTGCAGTTCCGTGGCGCCAACAGCCCGGCCCCTGATCAGCCCGGAGACACCGATTGCAACAGCCCGTTGCATTGGGACGGCAATACGCTGTACCTGTTTAACTCGAGCGGTCATCCGTGGCGAAGTTCGGGTCGCGATGTTTCTAGTCTCAATGAATCCTACATCAGGACCGAGTACGATAAGACCGCCCAAGGCGGCAGATGGATCGAATGCACATGGAAAGTGCCCAAGGGTTACCTCTACGGTTGGTACCATCACGAACCAACAGGCGTCTGTCCGGGAAAGAACCTGACCGCTCCGCGCATCGGTGCAGTGCGTTCTCCCGATAACGGCGCACATTGGGAAGACCTGGGCATAATACTCGATCCGCCCCCCAACACGCTGAGGTGCAACACACCGAACAAGTATTTCGCCGGTGGGAACGGCGATTTCTGCATCATGCTCGATCGCCGCAACCGTTATTTGTACTTGTTTGTCAGCACATACTCGGGTCCTCCCGAAACACAGGGCGTCGCCATGGCAAGAATGAAATGGGCCGACAGAGACGCGCCGGTCGGAAAAGTGTGGAAATGGTCCAAAGACGGATGGACCGAACCTGGGCTGGGCGGCTGCCCAACACCGTTCCTTCCCGTAAGACGCGACTGGCACACAACCAATGCCGACGCGTTTTGGGGGCCGTCCGTCCATTGGAACAGCCATCTGCGGCAATACGTGATGCTCCTAAACCGCGCCAAAGACGCCGATTGGTCCCAAGAGGGCATTTACGTCTCGTTCAATCGCGACCTTGCAAACCCGGGCGGTTGGACGCCCCCCGAAAAAATCCTCGGCGACCTCGGCAATGACCGGTGGTACCCGCAGGTCGTTGGCCTTAACGCTGCCAAACGCGAAACAGACAAACTGGCCGGCGCCCGCGCACGCCTCTTCGTTCGCGGGAAATCCGAGTGGGAAATCGAGTTCCGCCGTCCACAGCGGTAATACAACGTGTTGATTTTGGTGAAACAAACCCGATTCGCTCTTCTTCTCTGTGCCATTATGTCCGCCTCAATTCCCGTTTCGAGCTCCACTTCCACGGAACTCATGGGACGAGCCACAGAATTCGAACAATCCGGGCAATTCGCTGAAGCAGAGTCACTCCTTGCACGCGCAGCTCAAGACCCGGCCTTCAATGAAACGGAACGTCGTGCGATCGATTTTGCGCGAGAACGTCTCTTGCGAATTCGCCGTGAGTATCGGTTGACCCAGGATGATCTGTTCAACGACCTGCAAAAGAGCATCCGCGGCTTGACTCTGCGCGAGTTCGAACAATGGGTTCGCAATGGCAGATTCGATTCCCGAATCATCGATGGCGTGCGAAGGTTCGCAAACCCGAGCGTCAGTAACCTCTTCTTTCGCTATCCAGCCCTCAATGCTCGGCGAATCAACCCGGTGGACTCCAGCCCTGAACATCACGCTTGCCTTGCAACCGCCCAATCCATTCGCGCCGCCAGCCAAGAAACCGGTCAGCCCATTGTGCTCCCAAAACGCCTCGAAGTCACCATGTCCGCGACGATCAAACCCAACTCCGTCGCTCCCGGAACAATCATCCGGGCATGGCTACCAATACCGCGTGCATATCCGTTCCAGACCGATTTCGTGTTGTTGGAAAGCTCATCTGCAGTCTTGCACATTGCCGATCAAAACAGCCCAATCAGGTCCGCATACCTCGAACAACCCGCCGATGACGCCGGCTCGGCCACCTTCAGAATCCGGTACGCTTACACTTCAGCGGGTGTCTGGTTCAATCTCGACCCCAAAATCGTGCCACCGCAATGGCAGCCTTCCTCAGAACTTGAACCGTTCCTCCGGGAAACCCAGCACGTCATCTTTACCGACACCGTCCGAAAACTTTCCCGCCGCATAATTGGCACGGAAAGAAACCCGGTAAAACGCGCAAGGCTGTTCTACAACTGGATTTCACACCACATCATGTACAGCTACGCCCCGGAGTATTCAACAATCACAAACCTAACCGAGTTTTGCCTCACCCGGGGTTACGGTGACTGCGGCATGCAAGCCCTCCTGTTCATCACTCTTTGCCGTCTGAATGGCATCCCAGCAAGATGGCAGTCCGGATGGCGACTCGCACCAGGTTCACCCAACATTCACGACTGGTGCGAGATTTACCTTCCGCCTTGGGGATGGATTCCAGTTGACCCGTACATGGGTGTCTATGCCACAAGGTACGCAACCAGCCTTTCTGCAAACCAGCGACGTCAACTGCGCGATTTCCACTTCGGCGGACTTTCGCAGTTTCGTATGATCGCCAACTCAGATCATTGCAAGGAACTCTTCCCTCCCAAAACCTCACATCGCTCAGACAATGTCGATTTCCAACGCGGCGAATTCGAAGCCGCAGGCCAGAATCTCTACTTCGACAAGTTCTCGTATTCTCTCACATGGAAAGAGATTCCCGGGCTAGACGCAGCGCTGTCAGAGTAACTCCCAACCACGTGTCTGTCCCCATGTAGCCCTATTCGACCTCGCCGCTTATCCCAATGGTTTCTAACGCGCCGCCGCGGATGCAGCGGGCGTTGCCAGGCGCGAAGCGTTTGGAGTGCGGCAGCTTGCTGCCGCTTTGTCCCTACGCCCAAACAACGTGCCTGTCCCCATATGGCCCCATTGGATCGTGCCGCTGATCCCAATAGCTTCTCACGCGCCGCCGCGGATGGAGCGGACGTTGCCAGGCGCGAAGCGTTTGGAGTGCGGCAGCTTGCTGCCGCTTTCTCTCTATGCCCAAACAACGTGTCTGTCCCCATATCGTCCGAGGGGTTCCTCCACAGACTTCGGCGACCGCGGATTGGAACAACGAACAATTTGCGGGTCACGCCGCAATCCGGGGCCAAAACCCAAACAATGAGCCTGTCACCCTATTTGCGTTCTTTATGGATATGCTTGGGTCGCAGTCTGCACGTACTCAATCAACTCGTTTGCCGCCGCATTCGGTTGTCCAGAAACGAAGTGGCGGCTCCACAGCCACTTTGTTTCTGGGTCTGGAAATGCCGAGACAAATAAATCGGTTCATGACGCACCACCGGCCAGCCACACACGCACCCCAAAAGTGCGCACCTCGAAACATAAAAAAGCTGCCCCGCGTTAGCGGGGCAGCTTCGCAGAAACCCTCAAAGGGCAGCCGATATTAGTAGATCGTGGTGCTCTCGAGTTCAGTAATCGGCGTTTCGCGTCCGGTTGTAGTCACATCAACTTTCAGACGGCTGTCGCCAGCTTTCACGCCCTTGGCAACCATTGTGTAAGTAATGGACTGCTTCGGCGCAAGAGTCGGCACCACCGGCCATGAGACATTCTTCCCGCTGATCGTAGCTCCGCTCGAGGCACTAACCGGATCGATCTCAGCAGGCAAGAACGCTTTCACAGCTATCTGTTCGATGTTTCTCGACGAACCCTGGTTGGTCACGCGGATCGTGAACGTTGTGGTGTCACCAACCTGAATTGGATCGGGATCGTCAACCACCTCGACCAACACGCCGGTTACGCCAATCCAGTCCGTGCAGGCTTGGGCGGCTTCCTGCAGCCCTTGCGCAGTGACAACTTTGGCCGCGTTGCAGTAATTGCCCGGCGTTGCTGAAGTGAGAGTGACATCGAATGTCTTTTCCTCACCCTTGTTAAGAGTGCCAATATTCCATGTCGCCGTGTTTCCACTTATGGTCGCGCCAGGAGCAGCAAGAATCTTCGTCGGAGCCGGCGCCGAGTCTGTGACAACAACACCCGTCAGAGGAACGTCACCCGTATTTGTGACCTTTATGCTGTAAGCGGCCTCTTTGTTGATGAGCCGTTCTTTCGGTCCAGTCTTGGCGATCTTCAAGCCGGGCTGGACAACCGTTGTGCAAGCGTCATCGGTGACCTTTCCGGGAACGTTTTCAGCAACAGCAGTGGCCTTATTGCAGAACTGGCCACGCTGGGCCGCCTTGAGCGTCACCGGGATTTCTTTTGACGCACCCGGCGCCAAATCACCGACATTGAACGTCAATTGCTTCTGGCCACTGGCATGTGTAAGCCCGTCCGGTACGTCGTCAGTCACAACAACGTTCTTGGCCAGAAAATTACCCTGATTCGCAACACGAATTCTGTACGCTACATCGCTCCCGAGTTGGGCCATTTCGGGCCCGCTCTTGTCGATGGCGAGCACCGGCTTCCCAACGAAAGTACTCGCGCACAACCGCGGGTCAGCCGAGACAGTCGCACATGAAACCAGCTCACCCTCGCGGTCGGCTCTGAGCCAGACCTTGATCGGCACCGTTTGCCCCGGGTCCATGTCGCCCAACTTCCATACAAGGGTATTTCCGACAACCTCAGCTTTCGGTTCGCTGCGCACGTAGGTCGCCCCGGCAGGGATTTGGTCGGTGACAACCACATTGGCAGCGCAAGCCACCGCCGTCGGGTTCAACTCGTACATGAATTCCTGGCCGATGCCGACCTCTTTGGGCATGGTCTTTGTCATGTGGACCCAACCACTGTTAATCACCTGGCAAGGCCCCGTGGGTTCCACGCGGGGCTGCGGTTTCGCTGGCTGAGGAGCTGGTGCCGGCGTAGCTTCAGGCCCCAAAAAAGGCGACCGCCCCGAGTAATAATCCCCCGGCGGAACGTTGTATCTCTTGCGACCCCAACGGAGATCTGTACCGCTGCTCTCGGCAGCAGCCGCTTCAACCAGCCCAGAAACCGCGATGCAAACAGCAAAAGCGGCCAACGACAGGAGTTTAGTCTTTTTCATATGATTATCCTTTGTTTGCAACGACACCGTGGACTTTAATTCCGCAATTACCTATTCGAGAAACTGCATGCTCAATCCTTATGGGCATTGGGCTCGTAGCAACAACTGATTCGCCCAGCATCTTACAACTGCCATCGGCTGGCGTCAAGGGATTTCACACTGTCTATCTTGCCAACTTGCACCATGAACTCGCTTGCTTGCATGAACTTCAGCATAAAAACTCTATCCGCCCCGGTAACGACGAAACAATGCCGCGCACCCTACCAAGCCCGAGGAAAGCAACACTATCACCGCGCCACTCGGCAAGTCAGCAACAGCCGCAATCACAAAACCACCCAACCCGCTCATAAGCCCGAGAAACGCCGACAACAACAGCACGCGCCCGCACCCGCGCGTAAGCTGAAAAGCCGCCATGGCCGGATTGCTCACAAGACTGTAGATCATCAAACCGCCAACTGTCTGAAAGTTCACCGTCAATGTGACGGCAGTAATCCCAAGGAACATGGTCCACACAAGGCCAACCTGAATCCCAACCGCCTGCGCTTCCATCCGCGAAAAAAGAATCGCTCGCAGTTCCTTGAAGAAAAGCACTACAAAAACCAGAATCGCCGCACACACCAGCCCCATCAGCCACACATCTTCCCAACGACAGAAATTCAAACTGCCCCAAAGCAAACTGCGCACGTCATTGTCGCTCTTGCCAAATATCCCGTGCAAACCGATTCCAAGGAACGCAAGCCCCATCGACGCGGAAAACAAGAAGCTTAGCAGTATGTTGTTGTCCAAACTCACCCGCTCCGGATTTGCCATCCCAAGCGCAAAAGCAGCGAGCAATGCCCCTCCAATGGCCGGCAACAAGAGCAACTGCCCGCCCAGTCCAAACAAACTACCAAAGACCGCCCCAGCCAGAGCCGCATGCGCCACACAGACACCCAAGAATGGAATCCGCATTCCAACAATGAACGTGCCAAGCGCGCCGCTCGAAGCGCCGGCCAAAGCGCCTCCAGCCATGACAGGCGCCCAATAAACAAGGTCAATCATCTCGATGGCCCCCCGGTACCAAAGCATGCCTGCCCGCTTCGTGCCATGGACGTAGTCCGTCCCCGTAAAGCTCAGTCACGCGTGTTTCCGTGAAAACTTGCTCCGGAGCCCCATCTGAAACCAAACGACCGGACTCGAGGAGCGCGACCCGGTGGCATGATGGAGGCAACACTTCGAGCTCGTGGCATACCAGCACAACACTGATGCGAGTCTGCGTGTAAATCTGATCTATTGTCTCGACGATTCTTTCCCGCCAGCCGAGGTCGAGGTTCGCAGTTGGTTCATCCAAAAGCAACAACTCCGGTTCTTGCGCCATTGCGCGCGCGATGATTGTCTTCCGTTGTTCACCCCCAGAGACAGCGCCAAACGGCCTGTCGGCAAGCGACGCCAACCCAAGTCGCTCAATCCATCTGTCAACAATCTCCCAGTCTCGGCGCGTCAGTCGTTTGAAAAGGCCAATGCGCGCCGTCCGCCCAATGGCCACGACCTCCCGCACCGTCAGTGGAAGCTCGCTCCGGGCGGGCAACAGTTGAGGCACATAGCCAATCCTCCTGCGAAGCATTGCCAACCTCGCACCTCGCAAGTCACGGACGTTCTCGTTCAACACGACGATTTGGCCCTGCGCATGCCTGACAAGCCCAAGACAAACCCGCAACAGCGTTGTCTTGCCTGCACCGTTCGGTCCCATCAACGCAACAATGCCGCCCTGCTCGACACACAAACAGTCAACGTCAAGCAAACAACGCCGGTCTGCATGCACCGTTACGGCGCGCAAACAAATCACATTCACAGAACCCATATTTCGCAGCCCGGCGTAGCCCGAACCAAAGTTGCCTGACGAGCATTGCCCCGGCCCCTGCGCCCCCTGATGCGGGCTGTCAGCCGCGCCGGGCTGGGAAATATGCCACCCAGCGAGGCGAGCAAAGCGCCAACAACAGCAGCAGCCCGTCAGGCGTCATCGCCATCACACACCTTGCCGGTCTTAGCTCGAGGCTCGCCAAGCGTCATCTTTGGACACTCTCAAGGAGCCGGTCAAGGTTCGCCATGACCATGTTATCAAACGATACCGCACCGTCCCTCGACACAGGAAAATTCTCGAAAACCACCACACACGCTCTCAGCCGAGCCGCCAAGGCGTCAGCGGTGCGCCGGCCTTCAGGCAGATTGGCGATGACAACCTTTGCGCTCGAAAGTCTGCCACTCTCCAACGCATCGTCGATCTCCCTTATGCTAGCGGTGTCTGCTGCGCGAAATACCGCCACGACATTGAGCCCAAGCCACTTGCAAAATGCTTGCTGATGGTGGCTCGCAACAACGGGCAATCCAACCAGCCCGGCTCTGGCAACGCGGTTCGTCACTTCCGCCGACAACGCCGCAAGACGCGATTTGATGTCCCGCAGCCGTGATTCCGCCGCGGTCTCGTCTAGCAAACCAGCCACGACCAGGTGCCGCGCCACCTGTTCGCACGCCAAGAGGTAAGTCTCCGGTTGGCACATACCGCCACCAAGCGCAACTTCACAAATGCGCGGCTTGTTTTCGCTGCCAGAGTTCAGCCTCGCATCCAGAGATTTCTGAAAATCAAAGCGCAATAGAACCCGGCACAACCGCAGCTTCTGGACTTCGCTGGGCCGGATATCAAAATGGCCCGGGCACGTGCCCGGTTCTGCGAGCCGCAGAAAACCTGTCCGTGTCTGGAGCAGGTCTGCAGCGGCAGCCTCGAGGTAGGAAGTCGTCGTGGCTATAATGGGTTCCTTGCCGGTGCTCTCCCTTGGACTGCAAGCGCTCAGCCATAAGGCAAGCGCAGACAGAACTATTGTGGAAAAAACGCGAAATGGCATCCGTCACCTAAGGACTTGAGATTTGAAGGCCTTCCCTGTCTGCCATGCGCATGATGACACCCGAGTCGCCCGAATGCTTGTACCATGTGGATGTGCTCAGGGGCGCTTTGCTGCTCTGACTCTTCTGGCTCGGCCAGCGCGGGCCAAGACTCCAAACCACCCATTTGACCGGGCTTGTTTTCGAGTCGCCGTAATAGCTTCCGACCGTGCCGTCCAATTCAGGAAACGTGTCCGGCACCCAAAGCTCGTAGTTACCAACCGGATCTCCATTCAGCAGTTGGGGCCCCGGCGCCGCATATTTGTATGTGTGCCCTGGCGCGAACGGGTCTTCAAGGTCGGCTTGTCTGCCGGCTTTCTGGCTGCGAGGGAGGTAATGTTGTTCGCTGAGTTCAACTGGCAACTGGCACCAGTGCTCAGACAGGTCCGAATTGCAATTGACCCGGACGGGCGGGACACGCCCGGCATGGTCGTCGCTGTACATTTGCAGAGCGAGGCCAATGCCATACAACTCTGCATGCACCTTGATCACCCGCGCCTTTTCCCTTGCCCGTGCCAGCCCGGGAAATCCAAGGCTGGCCAGTATGCCAATAATCGTGATTACCACCAACAACTCGACCAGCGTGAAAGCCTTCGTCGATCGCGCGCAGACCTTGTCGGTGCGGCGTTCCTTCAATCCTGCAACCGAAGGTGTCTTTAAGGACGGGAGACGGCGCGCAACCAGCAGAAACAGCCCCTCTTCATCAACAAGGCTTTCCAGACGCAACCCTGCCGGCTCAAGCCATTCGGACCATTGGGACGAGGCTGGCAAGGTGTCTGTGGCCACGGCGCCGCCTGTTTGCTGATGAAATGAGTTGATTTGTGCGCTGCTCGCAAAGTGCAGCACGATCAAACGTCCATTGCTCTTAAGGCTCTGAGCGAGGAACCGCAATGCCGCAGGCTTGTCGCGGAAATGAGGGAAACTCTGAAAACACAACACAACGTCAAAACGCTCGAGTCCGGGCGAACCTGCGCACACGTCGAAAAGCTTGAAGTCGGCGTCGATTCCCTTTGATCGTGCGCGTTCGAGCATTGCCGCTGAAAAGTCAACGGCTGTCACCCGGCCAGGATGTACCCACGAAGCCAGCAGACCGGTCACCTGCCCGGTACCACAGCCAACCTCAAGCAGGTCCATGCCCGAATCTATTCCAAGGCGGCCCCTGATTTCCGACAACCTTCCCAAGGTCTTGGACTGCATCTCCGGATCATTGTCCCACGTGGCCGCGTGATGATCGAAAAACGCGATGCGCGGGTCAGTTTTGCCGTTGTCAACTGCAGGTTTCATACTGCAAGAGAAGCCGCTGGAAAACCGCGCCAGTTGGTACCAGCCCGCCGTTGTCCGAGGAGCAGCGCTCGCTCACAACAAACGCTTCTTGTTGTCCCAAGACTTGCCATGTCATTTGCTCAGCCTGTAAAACCTTGTCGCTGCGTCCTCAACAGTTTCCTGAACAACAAAGCTGCCGTTGACCATGGCAGGTTTCGCAGTCACAGCCCGCCACTCCGTTGGGACAAGCGAATCCGCATACTCGAGCCTGAAACCCGGCGCAGAAGCGGGCCACGAAATCAGGCTGATTCGCAGCACAGGCGGATCGTGAACGATCACCTCCTGCACAAAAAGTTCGTAACCAAAAGTCCCGTTGCTGCCCGATCCCGACTCCTGGTTCAGAATGCCTATCGCGTCGAATTTCCCGGTGGGCGCAGGACCAAGGTTGTAAAGCGACGTGCGCACCGGAAAGTACCGACCTTCGCCATCGGTCACGATGCATTTTCGCTGCTCCCAAACGGTTTTTCCCCACCCCGCATTGTCAACCAGCGCGAGCCCGTTGATTCGCACGCGCATACCCTGGTAATGCTCACCCCCTGTTTGGCGTGTTTGGTCAAAAATGTCTTCCTTTGTGCTCGGATCGCCGTCGTCCGGCCTCACAAGGTCCGATAGCGCAATCAATTCAGGTTCCGGCAATCCGTAATCAGCGCGAACAAGCACGATTGTAAAATCAGCGTCCGGACTTTTGTCGTGCGCCTCGTTTATGTTCCTCTTGCCACCATAAAAGAGCGACCTGTTGGCGGTCACTTCGACAAGATCGCCTTTGCGAAAACGATGGTTGTTGACCGGGTCGCGGCTGACGCGGTTCACCTCTGCCACCCACTCCTCATCCGTGTAACTCTTCGCGCTGTCCTTGATCCATGCAAGGTTCCCATAGTTCTGTCCCATCCAGAGCGCTGTTCCACCCCTGTCCCCGGGTTCCACGGCCTGGATGAACACCTGCCACTGGCCGCCCATCTTGCCCGCACCCGCCCCGTCGTTCCACGGAACAAAACTGGCAGACGTATCAAGAAATTCCTCAGGATCGTTCAAAACCACTCCCCGGATTGTGAAAGGCAAGGAACCGCTCCATGCGCTGGTCCCATCCGCATTAACAGCCTGAAGTGAGGAATGCGTTTCGCACATGACCGCGTTTTGCCCGCCAACGATCGCAACCGCAGCGGCAAAAACACCCCGCAGAATCATCAACCCCGACCGAATGGAAAACACCGTATTCATTGTCAGCTTCAGTATTACTTTTTTCCTAAAAAGTGTGAAACTATTGACCTCGGTGTCAAGCACATTATCAGTGCGATTCGTGACTCGCTCTCGCCAGTTGCCCTCGTGCCCAGTGCAAAGGAAGTCGTCAGACCAAGCCCGACACATCAGAGCTGTTCCATCCTACATTATTTACAGACAAACCCCACTTCCCATATTCGTGAGCCACGGTTATTGTCGCTCACGTGTTTTCGCCGAACCAGAGCTGATTGGATAGGGATAGAAGGGTTGGTTTTCCGATGTGGTTTCGGTCAGGCGAAGATGGTGTACCGCAGTGGAAGAGGGCGTGGCCCTCGCTCCGTCTCAACAGAACAACGCGGCTACGGAGCGAGGGCCACAGGGGATTCGGAGGCCAGCAAAACTTCATAACACCTGCTTAGCCCGCACATTTCATACCCTGAGCAGTCTGCGAAACGGGTGTCTTCAAGCAACCAAGGAATACTCGGGCTCCGGAAATCTCCCCGGAATAAAGCTTTGAGTGTCTTGAGCAGGCCAGGCGGTGAGATTTCCGGGTTAGCAGGCTGCTCAGGGCATTAAGGTTGAGCGGTGGCTACGGTTCCTCTGTGCGGCGAAATTAGCTTGACCTTTGCTTCAACACCCAGCCGGGAGAGAAACTCGGATTCAACCTCGAGCCGTACTGTCTCCAAGGTCCGAATCAGGTCGTCGAAAATCCGATCCGACACAGCCAGCGTCAGGACGATATGGCGGTCTGTGAATTCGATTTCGACACTGTGATTGGCTATCGATGTGTGGCTTAGCACTTCCCTGATTTGCTCCTCGTAAAGCGGCATTTCATTGACGAGGACCTGGCGATCCAGCCGTTGACCCGGGATGATCGTGGCGGTGGTCCGACCGCATTTGCATTTGGTGCGCTTGAGTTGGCAGCACACGCGCGTGGCGTAACGCAAAAGCGGCGTGGCTTCCCTTAGCAAAGTGGTAACGAGAAGCTCGCCATCCCTGATTTCAACAAGGAAATGATCCTCGTTGACGTGGAAGCTGCCGTGTTCACACTGCACGCAAAAGCCCGGATCCAAAATCACAGGAATCCCGAAATTGCACTGGACACGGGCGAACAAGCCGGCTTGAAGCTCATGCCGCGCAAGCTCATCCACGGGCCTTGAAAGCAGTACGGTCCGCAAGTAAAGGGACTGCGGATCTATCCGCCGCTTGTCGAGTTGAGCTGCGATTTCCTTGGCGTTTGTTGGCGTTGTCACCAGAACCGTCGGCCGATAATTCCGCAGCATCGCCAACTGGTAATCGATGTGGAACGGGTCTTCTGCGATCACTGAAGCTTCAACGGTTTGAGCGCCGAGCGCGTATCCTGAAAAACTCCCTGACGAACCGTTGCCGAGGTTGATCTGGATCACGTCATTTGCGGTGACGCCCGCGGCAACCAACTGGCGCGCAACAAGCCGGCCCCACTGTTTGATGTCGTTCTGAGTGTGGCCAATGATCAGTTGGCGTCCTTTTGGCCCCACCGCCGAATGCAGTCTGATCACTTCCCGGAGGGGCAGCGCGAACATTCCATAAGGGAAACTGTCAGCCAGTTCCTCAGGCGTCGTGACGGGCAGCCGACTCAAATCCGCCAGCGATTCAATCCGGCTGTCGCCAAGCGTCTCGCGGTACCTGCGGACATTCCGTTTGAGTCGCGCAATCAAAGCTTGCAGCCGCTCGAGCTGCAATTGCTCGATTTCTTCGGGGCGCCCGCATTCGTATTTCGGATCAAGAATTCTCATTCCCAAATCTCTTTGTAGCCCTTGCCAAGGTAGGCGCGTCTCACTTCGGGATTGGTAACAAGGTCTGCCGCTTCACCCTCGAGAATGATTTCACCGGTCTCCATCACGTAAGCGCGGTCGGCGATCTCGAGCGCCGCCACTGCGTTTTGTTCGACGAGAAACACGGTTACTCCATCCTCTTTCAGTCGCTTGATGCAATTGAAAACCTCCCGCACCATCAACGGCGCCAGCCCCAATGATGGCTCATCAAGCAACAGCAACCGCGGGCGCGCGACCAATGCCCGGCCAAGGGCAAGCATCTGCTGTTCGCCTCCCGAGAGCGTGCCGGCCAGTTGGCGCAAACGCCCTTTGAGATGCGGAAATCGCTCGTAAACATCTTCGATCGCCCGCTTCCGGTCCAGATTGTGATACCCACCCAAAAGCAGGTTTTCCCAAACTGTCATATCTCCAAACAACTGACGGCCTTCCGGCACCAGCATCATCGCATGACTGATCCGCGTCCACGGTGGCTCACCAACAACACTTCGGAGATTGACTCTGATATCCCCGCTCCAAATCGGGAGAAGCCCGGCAATCGCGCGCAACAGAGACGTCTTGCCCGCGCCGTTGGCACCCAGCAACGTCACGATTTCACCTGCATCGACGTGCAAGCTCACGCCTTTGACAATCTCCAAGCTGCCGTATCCGCAGCGCAAGTTCCTAACCTGTAGCAACATTTTCTTTTTCGCCGAGATAAACGGCTATCACCTTTGGATCGGAACGGACCTGTGCCGGCGGCCCCTCTGCGATCTTGACCCCGAAATCAAGCACAAGGATTTCGTCTGCGATATCCATCACAAGCGACATGTCGTGCTCGACCATCAGCAGCGTTATCCCCCTGTCCCTGATACGCCGAAGCGTTCTTGACAGATCGTCTGTCTCCTTGGTGTTCAACCCGCTGGCAGGTTCATCCAGCAATAACAGCCGCGGTTCCGTCCCAAGCGCTCGAGCCAGCTCAACAAGCCGCCTCTGGCCAAGGGAAAGACCGCCCGCTGAGTGTCGAGCTTTCTCGGCCAACCCAACTTCCTCGAGCAATCTCGTGGCCTGTTCGACCATGGCCTTTTCCTCGCGTCTTTGTGTCGGCAATCTCAAAGCGCAACCGATCAAACCCGCACGGCCATGCAGATGGCGCCCCACGAGCACATTCTCCAAAACCGTCATGTGCGGAAACAAACTCACATTTTGGAACGTGCGCGACACTCCCAGCGCGGCAATCTGAAATGGCTTCAATCCGGTGATTACCTTGCCGTCCATTCGGACCACACCGTCGGTTGGTTTGATCAACCCACAAATAATGTTGAACAACGTCGTTTTCCCGGCGCCGTTCGGCCCGATAATCGCCTTGATTTGCCCTGGGCTGACCTGGAACGAAACGCCGTTCAGCGCCACAAGCCCGCCGAAACATTGACGGACATTCGCAGCCTCAAGAAGCGCCACTGCGCGCCTCCTTTCCCGGTTTGTACAACGTACGGCATCGACCCATCCACAAACCCAACTGTCTGAACGGTCCTTGCGGCGCCAGTGCAACTATTGCAATCAGGATTATCCCGAAAACCGCGTTGTCATAGGTCCCAAACCAGCCGCGCAAAGAAAGAAAAACCAGTAATGTACTGACCACCAGCGCGCCCTCGAGATTTGCCACCCCTCCAGCAGCAACCAACGCAAGGTACCGAACAGACTTGAACGCGCTCGACTCGGACGGTCCTATGCCTTCGTTGTAATGTGTGAGCAGACTGCCGGCCATTGCCGCGAGGGCAGCGCTTACCATGAAAACTTCGAGCTTGAGCTTCGGCGTGTTCACGCCCATGGCGCTTGCGGCTGCTTCGCTATCGTGAATTGCCCGAAGTGCACGGCCCATGCGCGATTCCACGAGGTTCCGCAGCAGCACCAGAACGGCGATTGCCACCGCCCATGCAATGTAGTAGTTCTGCACTCGAACCGCGCTTTTGCCGCTGACAGCAAGTCCGCCCACAGACAGTCTTGGCACCCCCGTAATCCCATCAGCAGCACCAAGAGCCGGGCTGCCAATCAGAACGCAATGAATTATCAGCCCAAACCCAAGCGTGGCCATCGCCAGATAATGCCCGCGCAAACGCAACGACGGATACCCGATCACTGCGGCAATCACCACCGTCAACAGAATCGCCACCATGAATGCCAGCCACGGCGCCAAGGTCAGCACAAGCGTGTCGTCGTACAAGCTCTTCCGGCTCACAATCACACCGCATTTGTCCAACAAATCAAACCATGCTGCCCCCCGATAACCGGCCATGTTGTGCGTCGTAAGAAAAGCCGATGTGTATCCCCCAATTGCAAAAAACGCCCCCTGGCCAAGCGAAACCTGCCCGGCGTATCCCATGAGCAACGACAGTCCCATCACGACGATCGAGTAGTACACGGCCATCGTCAGTTGAGTCAGATAGTAAACCTTCCCAACTGCACTCAAGCTGAGCTGGACGACTATCGCTGCCGCTGCGAATGCAGCCAGCCTCGGCCATATGCGTGCGGTCGTGTTCATACCTCGCGCACGGAAACACCAGACGGGCGGCCAAACAAACCATGCGGCCGCAAGAACAGCATCGCCAACAAAATGGCAAACGCTGCCACATCCTTGAATGCTGATGGTATCACACTAACGCTGAAAGCCTCGATCAACCCCACCGTCAGCCCGCCAACAACCGCGGCCATCGGATTGCCAAGCCCACCCAAAATCGCCGCCGCAAATCCCTTGATCGCAAGACCCGGCCCCATCTCATAATGCGTCATTGAAATCGGCGAAATAACGCACCCGGCCAACGCGCCAAGTCCGGCGCTCAGCCCGAAAGCCGCCGTCCGCATGTTGCCCGCGTTTATCCCCACCAACATCGCTGCCTCGAGATTGGACGAACAGGCGCGCATTGCCCTGCCATACAATGTCCTCTTGTAGAAAAGCTGCAGAAGCACAACTACTATGGCCGCCGTGCCGAGCACCCAGATAACCTGGGGCGACAGCGCCGCCCCAAGGAGTTTTACCGACGATGCTTCGTTTCCAGTGAAATATGGGAGAGACCGCACCTTCTCATCCCAGACATGCAACGCCAGTTCCTGGATGACGATAGACAGACCTATCGTGATGATTATCATGTGAAGAATCGAGTGCGATCGCAATCTACGGAAAAACACAAGTTCGAGCCCGCATCCAAACAACGTCACAATTGCAACCGCCACCGCAACCGCAACAGGAACCGGAAGAAACGATGCCAGTGTAATCGCTACCATCCCGCCCAGCATCACAAACTCGCCCTGGGCAAAATTCAGCACGCCAGTCGCGCTGTAAATGATATTAAAACCAATCGCAACAATGGCGTACACGCTGCCAACTGTTATGCCCGAAAAGAAATATTGCAGTGCCTGAACCAAAACAATACCCCCTTATCCGCCGCCAAAGTGCAATTCAAGTCGGCTTTGCAGTTCCTGGTTCTGCCGTTGTTTCATGGACGTGCCGAATGCTCGGTTGTCCCCATTCCGCACGTCAAGAAAAAGAGTGAACACCTGCAAAGCGGCAACCCACACCGTGCCCCACCCGGGCTTCTGCATCAGGAGACGCGCCCCGCCACTTTGCGCATGCGCGCAAAGTGCGCCGCACGCCGCAAAACGAGCAGGAAGACATCAAACTACTTCTTGTAGATCGCGAACTTGCCGTTCTTCACCGTCAGCATCTCAAAAGCGTCCAGTCCAAGACCCGTATGATCTGTCGGCGAGTAGTTGAATACACCCGCTGTCCCGACAAAACCTTTGAGCTGCTCGATCGCGTCCCGCACTTTGTCTCTGTCGGTGCTCCGGGCTTTCTTCACACCTTCGATGACAACCATGAAAGCGTCGTACGCGTGCCCGCCGAAAGTGCTCACATCCTCCTTGAACCGTGTCTCGTAATCTTTCTTGTAAGCGGCCAAAACCTTTTTCTGAGGATGGTTGTCGGGCAGTTCATCGACGACCAGGAGACGACCGGCCGGGAACAGAATGCCCTCGGCAGCAACTCCAGCTTGTTCAACGTACTTGAGATTCCCAAAGCCGTGGCTCTGGAACAGCGGGACGTTCAGCCCGATCTGTTTCATGTTCTTCGCAATTATCGATTGCGCCGGCACGATTGACCAGTTCACCACAGCTTGCACGCCGGCTGTTCCCTTGACCTTGGTGAGGATGTCAGTCAGGTCCGTCGCGCCCTTGTCATAGACTTCATTCGCGACAATCTGAATGCCATGCGCCGATGCAAGGTCTTCAAGCTGTTTCTTCCCGGCCATCCCAAAGCCGTCATTGCCAGACAACACGGCTATCTTGCTAATCCCCATGTCCTTCATCGTCTTGTAAATCCACGTCACCGCCTGACTGTCTTTTTGAGGGGTTTTGAAGACGTACTTTGCAAGCGGATTTACGATCGTTTCCGCTGCCGCGCACGAGACAAGGATCATTTTGTTTTCCTCGCACAACGGCTTTATCTGCATGGTCTCGCCGCTTGTCGATGGCCCGATGATCGCGAGCACGCGCTCTTCATCGATCAATTGTTTGGCAAAAGACACCGCCTTTTCCGGGCTGCCGCCACTGTCCTTGATTATGACCTCAACCTTCTTGCCCAAAACGCCGCCTTTTGCATTCAGTTGGTCGGCCAGCATCTGTACTGTCTTGGCCTCGGGCGCGCCAAGGAACGACGCAGGTCCTGTCTGCGAGAAAATCGCGCCGATCTTGATCGTTCGTGATTCGGCGCCGTTGGTAGTCAGAACTGTCAAACCGATGATGCATGCTGCTGCAGCGACCTTGATACCGCACATTAGCTTTTCTTTCATAACAATGCTTGAGTTGGCTGCTCCTGCGCGACGCGCAGGCGAGTTGTCTTCAAATGTCTTTTGTTTGGCTGACGGAGTGCTATCTCACACCACCCGGGCAATATTGTCAATGCAGCACGCGAATCGGATCACAGCAATTCTAACGCGTTGTCAGGAGCGCGGCGATTCTTCGCCGCCCCCAACCCGTGAATATTCGGCCGCCCGATTCGCGTGATCGGAAACAGGTCATACGATCGGTCATCAGCTCGATGCGGCCGAGGACGGCCGTGCTCCCAACGCCGTTGCTGTTTCCAGCGCGTGCAGGAGCGCGGGCATTCCTGCCCGCACCCAACCCGTGAATGTTCGGGGTCCGGATTTGCATGATCGAAACAGGTCATACGATCGGTCGTCGGCTCGATGCGGCCGAGGACGGCCGCGCTCCCAACGCCGTTGTTTTCTCCAACGCGTGCAGGAGCGCGGCGATTCTTCGCCGCGCCATCTTTTGCCACACATCTTTCTACCAATCGTTTTTGCCTCACCTTTCTCTGCCTAATGTTCTACTCCTCCGTTTCTGTGCCCCAAGATAGTCGCAACCTCACAGTCAAATCCGCCAGACCATGCATCGCCTGCCCACGTCTCGCCCCCGACACAAAGCCAGCCCAATAACACCCGTCCGAGTACACAACCGCAAATTCCTTGACTCTTTTGCCTGCACACTCTGCTATAGCCCCGTGTTCCGATCCGCATCTCAATCAAGATCGACAACTAAAAATGAAACAGATCTTCTTTGTTCTGTCCGTTCTTCTTGCGTCTCTCGTTCAGACCGAAGCAGCGCAAAACAACACCAGCCCGCAACCCGCCGCTCCGCCGCGGGAGTATCCAGAAAGACTGCGTTGGTGGGCTGAGGGAAGGTTCGGGATTTTCATTCACTGGGGACCGGTAAGCCTCAAAGGCACAGAAATCAGTTGGTCGCGGGCAAACACAAATCCAAAATGCCCCAACAAAGGCTCCATTCCCGCCGATGTGTACGACAACCTGTACAAGGAATTCAATCCGGTTAAATTCGACGCATCCGACTGGGTTCGAATATCTAAAACAGCAGGCGCAAAGTATATGGTGCTGACGGCGAAGCACTGCGACGGGTTTCTCTTATGGCATTCCAAGGCGAGCGACTACAACATCTCCGCAAGCCCATTCAAGCGCGACATATGCGCAGAGCTGACCGCAGCAGCACGCAAACAAGGCATCCGGATTGGCTGGTATTTCTCGCCCATGGACTGGCGCGATCCCGATTTCCGCACCGACCGCAACCAAATCTTTCTGTCAAAAATGCAGTCCGAATTGCGCGAGTTGCTGACAAACTACGGGAAAATTGACTTGCTATGGTTCGACTGGGACGGAGGAGAACCCCTCTATAACCAGGCCGAAACATATTCAATCGTAAAGAGCCTCCAACCCGAAATAGTCATCAACAATCGGCTCGACCTCGGCCCGGGCAACACCGATCGGCAGATTCTGTCCGCCAATGCAGATTACTACACCCCGGAGCAACACATCGGCTCCTATGATGACCAACGCCCATGGGAATCGTGCATGACATTGTCGCGTAAGAGCCAATGGGCGTATGGCGGTCCTGACGACGGCGTAAAACCATTCGAAACATGTCTAAAGATGCTGATTGGCTGCGCGGGCGGGGACGGCAACCTGCTGTTGAATGTCGGGCCAACGCCAACCGGCGAGTTCCCCCCAGAACAGGTTGAACGCCTGATGCAATTGGGCGCCTGGCTTGCGCAATACGGAGAAAGCATCTACGGGACGCGCGGCGGCCCGTTCAAACCCGGATACTACGGTGCCTCGACGCGTAAAGGCCAGAAGGTTTACCTGTTCATCACGGACACTTCTCTGGACTCCCTTAGTCTGCCGCCTTTGCAAGCAAAGGTCTTGGACGCACACGTGCTCAAAGGCGGTCCAGTTGAAGTCAGACAAAGACCCGATGGTTTGGAAATAGTCCTGAAAGAACGCGATAAACAGCCCATTGCGACCGTGGTCCAACTCAACCTGGATCGTCCAGCACTCGAGCTTGGCGCAATCGACGTCCCAGCCCAAACCCCGGTTAGCGCCAACGCGCGCACCACCGCGTCAAACGTCTATCAAAACCTCCAAGAGTTCGGCCCGGAAAAAGCAACAGATGGGCACGACGACACCCGCTGGGCAACCGATGCCGGACTGAAATCTGCATGGTTAGAAGTCGATCTGGGCAAACCGACGACAATCAAACGTGCCAAAATCTCCGAGGCATTCCCAAATCGCGTGCAGCGGTTCGCACTCAAGCATCGCGTGGGCGACGTCTGGGAAACCATATTGACCGGAACAACCATCGGTGAATCATGGTCACGAAGTTTCAGCCCTGTCACCGCGCAGTATGTCCGTCTCGAGATTCTCGAGTCCACAGACGGCCCAACAATCTGGGAATTCCAGCTCTTCCAATAAGCAGCCCTTGTGGCGGGGCTTCACCCCACGCTGGTATGAGCCGCGCCGTTGGCGCTTCGATGACCGACCAAGACAACCACGTTGTCCATGGCAGCGCAGTTGATTGTTTCAGCCATGAACGCCCCTGACTGCGTTCCAGACCGTTGGTGTTCCTGGACCAGTAACTCGAGGGCCGAAGGCCCGGCCCCACACCAGCCTACGCCAGCGGCTCAGATCAAAGGCGCTCCATTCAAAGCCGACTCGAGGCGGGACTCTAACGGCAGCGGGGGACAACGCCACTCGGTTGGTAAACCCGCGGCCCAGTTGAACGTTGCGAGTTGAACGTTGACAGTGTCGATAGCATGCTCTCGACCTGTCATGGTTCCCTGAGCCCGGCGGCGACCGGCATGCGAGCCGCGCGAATCGCAGGCAAAAGCCCGCCAATGAACCCAATGCCGATCGAGTAAATCAGACCCTTCAGCATAAGCGCTGGTGTCACCGCGAAGCTGAATGTGACCTGGCTGAAGCTTTGCCAGTTCATGGTTGCCGCCCGGAAACCGTCGAAAGCAAAATACGCTAGCAGGCCGCCCATTCCTCCTCCGAGAAAGGCAAGGAACATTGATTCAAGCATCACTGACGCAGCCACCGGACCACCCCGAAAACCAAGGGCACGCAAAGTGGCAATCTCGCGTGTGCGAGCAGACACAGACGAGTACATCGTGTTCAATGCGCCGAAGACGGCGCCCACGCCCATCAAGCCGGCTATTATCGAGCCCAGTCCTGTGACAAGGTTGTAAACCACGCGGGATTGCTCGAAATAGAAATCAGTTTGCCGAAGCACCTTCACATTCAGGCGCGGGTCCGCTGTCAACGCAGCCGCAAACTCATCAAATGCGTCAGGCGATTCAAGTCTGGCTATGACTGATTGATACGAATTGCCGCGTTGGTACGCCTCCTGAAGAACGACGGCGTCGGTCCAGATTTCAGATTCCGGCAACCCACCATCGGCACTGAACAGTCCGACGACCTTCCATGTGTTTCGGCCCACGCGCAATTCAGAGTCTAGTTCAAGCCCCGCGAACTCCCGAGCCGCACCCACGCCGGCAATCACTTCGTTCCGGCCCGGCTCGAACCGCCGTCCGGCAACGATTTTGATGTTGTCACGAACTCGGAATGCAGCCTGTTGAACACCACGCAACGGCACATTCGCGTCCGTCCACTTTGGGCGTTTCGGAAGGCTGATTATGACGAACAGTTCAGACGATACCAATGCACCCTCATCAGTGCGGCGGATGCCGGGAGCATCAGCTATCAGCCGCGCATGTTCGCCCGACAGAAAGCTCACCATCTCCGTATCTGCGCCGCCGCGCAATACAATCGCCGTTTCCGGCGAACCTGCGATTGCAAGCGCTTGCCTGAAGCCCTGGCCGATCGACAACGTGCCAAGGAACACGGCTACCACACCGCCGATGCCGAAAGCTGCGGCTGCTGAGGCCCCTTTGCGTTCGGGTATCGTTGACAACCCGAATCGAGCTGCGATGGCCAACTGCGAAAACCAGTTAATTATCAGACGTAGCATCTTCAAGCTTGCCGCAGCGATTCTGCAATCTCGAGCCGCATCGCGCGCAGCGCCGGGAAAAAACCCGTGACAAGCCCGAGTCCGACCGAGATGCATGCGCCATACACAACATCCCGCACCGGAACATAAAAAACAGGCAACGCACCACCTGTGGGATCGCCCGCCGAAATCAAAAGCAGCGCAATGCCGAGCCCAAGAAAACCGCCGAGGCACGAGATCATGCAGGACTCCGCAAAAACCAAACACAATACCTGCCGGTTCGTAAACCCGAGTGCCTTGAGAACGCCCAGTTCCTGCGTGCGCTCGCGGACCGATTGCGCAATGGTGTTGCCTGCGACGAGCAGGATCGTAAAAAACACCGCCGTCAGAATCGCTCGAATTATCAGCCCGATATCACCAATCTGGTTGACCCAGCCACTAATGAACGCTCGCTCGGTCTCCGCCTTGACCTCGTCAGACGAGTTCACAAATTCATCGTCGATGAGTTTGGCGACTTCAGCAGCTCGGTCGGGATTGTCCACCTTGACGACGTACCAGCCGACGAGCCCTTTGCCAAACGCGCGACCTTCCTCGAGGTAATCATACCAAAAGAAAAACTGGCTTGTGTCCGTGCCGCGATCGGCTCCGTCATAAATGCCAACGATTTCAAAGTCCCACATCACCCCACCGTCTTCGCGCCGCCATATCGTTGCCTGGAGAGGAATGTGATCCCCGACTTTGAAGCCAAATCTGGTAGCGGTGGAACGGCCAACAATGGCGCCGTTCCGCGTTCGCAGCCATGCCAGTTTTTGTTCCTCCGGCAAAACAAACTCGGGGTACATGTCCAAAAACGGCTCGGGATCAACTGCCATTTGCGGGAAAAAGTTCTTCGCCTCCTGATAGATTCCGCCGAACCAACTTTGATGTATGGCTGCCCGAACACCCGGGACACGCTTGATCCTGTCAAGGTAACTGATTGGGAGTGGCTGGGCGATCGACACTCGATGCCGCACAAACAACCTGTCTGCCCCCGCAACCTGCACGCCCGCCCCCAAGCCGACGCGTATTGCGGCAAGATACCCAAACAAAATGAACGCAACGGTGATTGACAGAAGTGTCAATGCGGTGCGCAGCCGCTTCCGCCGCAAATTGCTCAGTACAAGTGGGGCGAATTTCATTTCGGCATCTCTGTCACAATCTGGCCCTTGTACAGATACACCACCCGCGTCGCGCGCGCTGAAGCATGCGGGTCATGCGTTACCATGATGATCGTTTTCCCGTGCTCGCGGTTGAGCAACTGCAATAAATCAAGAATCTCGTCGCCTGATCGGCGGTCAAGGTCGCCCGTTGGTTCGTCGCACAGCAACAATGTCGGGTCTGTCACAATTGCGCGCGCAATGCCGACCCGCTGTTGTTCTCCGCCTGACAACTGGCGCGGGAAATGTTTCTTGCGGTGCAGCAGACCTACGGCAGCAAGCGCCGCTGCAACATGCCGCTTGCGCTGAGCTCGAGTGAGCGGAGTCAACAGCAGCGGAAGCTCAACGTTCCGTTCCGCCGTCAGGACCGGCATCAGATTGTAAAGCTGGAACACGAACCCGACATGTCGCGCCCGCCATGCAGCAAGTTCCCGCTCGTTCAGGCGGTCGATTCTTAAACCATCCACCATAATGCTGCCGCGCGACGGCCGATCGAGCCCACCGATCAGATTCAGAAGAGTGCTTTTCCCAGAGCCGGACGGCCCCATCAATGCCAGAAACTCACCGCGACGCACCTGAAACCAGATGTCTTCGAGCACGTGGACAAGTTCGGCGCCGCGCCGATAATACTTGGTCACGCCCTCGATGTTGACCAGCAGGTCGTCGGTTCCACTCATGGGATGCAGAGTTACTGCTTTCGTTCGCGAATCCGCGTCTTGTCGCGAAGGGGACGCTGACTCTGGATAACGACCTTTTCGCCCTCGACCAAACCGGAGACTGCGGTGGCGTCATCGCCTCGGTTTGGCCCCGGGGCGATCTGACGCAGCCTTGCCAATCCGTTGGTTGCTACGAACACGCTTTGAATTCCATTTTGTTTCTGGATGGCCGATTTTGGAAACGCCACCAACGCAGATTGCGCGGCTGTCCCGTCTTCCCTGAAAGCAACCTTGACTGCCATCTGAGGGAGAATCCTCGAATCCAGCTTTTCGAAGCCAACCCGCACTTTCACGGTCGCTTTCTGTTTGTCGGCCGTTGGAATGATCGCGATCACTTTCGCCGGTATTCGCCAGTCTGGATAGGCGTCCAGGATCGCCTCCACGCTCTGACCCGGCCGAACCCGGTTGATGTAGCTTTCGTTAACGTCCACCTCGATTTCCAGCGAATTCATATCGACGATTGTGCATATGCCAGTGCGCGTGAAGCCGCCCCCGGCCGAAATCGGCGAAATCATCTCGCCCGGCTGCGCATTCTTTATCGTTACGATCCCTGCAAACGGGGCGCGGATGATCGTGTCTTCGAGCTGCTGTTGCCAAACCCCAACCTCGCGCCGTGCAACCTCGACCTCAGTCCGGGACCGATCGAGCAGCGCTTGCCTTGCCCGGTGTTCGGCTTCGGCCCGGTCGAGATCGGACTGGCTGGCCACGCGGTCAGCCGCCAAGGACTTTATCCTGCGATACTCGCGTTCTGCGTTTTCAGCCCAAACCTCGGCTTCGGCGGTCGCTGCCGTTGCTGCCGCAAGCTGTGCTTCAGCCAGGCGCAGGCTCTTGGTGATGTTGCTGTCGTCAAGCCGCGCCAGCACATCGCCTTCTTGAACGCTCTGGCCTTCTTCGATCTTCACTTCGATAACCCGGGCGGTAATCTTCGAAGAGACAGTTGCTTCCCGCCTCGCTGTGACGTAGCCCGACGCGTGCAACGCGACACGTGAACCTCCCTGCTCAATTCGCCTGACCGGATAAGTCACGACCTCTACAGCCGAATAACGCCAGTACAATGCCCCACCGATAGCCATCACCGAAACGATTAACGCCGCCGTTAGCAAGGCCTTGCCTCGCCGCGGCGGTTCCAGCTCGTCTATGTCCCGGTCTATTCGTAGTGAATCAAGCGGCCGTTCTGGTGGACTCATAATGTCATCCAATCATCCACGGAGACTGGCGTGGACGCCGCATCCTCACCGATGTTTCCAATGCTCTTGCTTTCAACAGGTTCACAAGGTCGCCATCGACAATCGTCCCTCGAAACCATCTTCCTGGTCGTGAGGAACCAACGCCACGTCCATGCCTTCCGGCAGAGTAACACCGGCCGAGATTGTCAATCTCATCGCTTGATGTCGAGGCCGACTTTCTGGTCGGATTCGTCGCTTGTCCAACACCTTGTTCGGCCAATTATAGGATCGCGGCCGTCCTCGGCCTAACACCCGAATCGAAAAGCTGAACCACGAAAAATGCGAAATACACCGAAAGACGGGTTGGAAACAGCAACGGCCCGGGAGCGCGGCCGTCCCCGGCCGCATCAACCCGACGACCGATCTTACGACCCGTTTCGATCACGCAAATCCGACGACCGAACATGGACCTGCTGGGTGCGGGCAAGAATGCCCGCGCTCCCACAGGGCGTTGGAAACCCCAACGGCTTCAGGAGCGCGGCCGTCCTCGGCCGCATCAACCCGATGACCGCTCTTACGACCCGCTTCGATCACGCAAATCCGACGACCGAACATAGACCTGCTGGGTGCGGGCAAGAATGCCCGCGCTCCCACAGGGCGTTGGAAACCGCAACGACTTCAGGAGCGCGGCCGTCCTCGGCCGCATCAACCCGACGACCGGTGGTGCACCTGCTTCAATCACGCTAACCCGTCGCCTGATCATTCACCTGCTGGGTACGGGCAAGAATGCCCTCGCTCCCACAGGGCGTTGGAAACCGCAACGGCGG